>JAADHA010000094.1 GCA_013152105.1 Oligoflexia bacterium
AGCACCGAGACCCTGGACAGCGACGACCTGTTGTTGCGTTGGGCTGGCGTTCCCGGTGGGGCGGTTCACGAGGAGCCCCTGGGTGCTGATGGGTGTGTCGAGGTCGCGGCGCTTCCCTGTGGCCCCTTGTTTATTGAGCTTTCGGCCAGTTCGGGCACCCTCGTGACTCGAACGCTGCAAATTGACCAGCCGGGTCGAACCGACGTTCGGATCGAAGCTCTGAGATCGGCGACCATCGAGTTGCGGAGGCCCCTCGGGGGGACACTCTCGGAGCTTGCGCTGCGCTGTGTTGGGGCGGTAGTCAGCGAGAACGAGCCCGAGTCCTTCATCGTTGCGGCCCGTGAACGTGATGTGGAGTGTACGGCCGGTGGCGTTGACCTCCAGATGCAGACCTTCCGGCTCGAGTTGAGGGGGCAGACCGAGGAGATCACCCTCGACTGGGCGGTGAGCCCGGAGGTGCGAGTTGTCGGTGTGTCTCAACAGCCGTCGACGTCGATCGAGCTGAGGTGCCAAGGCCTTCCATGCAAGCGTCAGAACGAAGATCTCTGGTCCTGTCCTTGTGATGACGGAGGCTGGTTGGAGGTGGACCAGGTCGAGACCGGGCCGCTGGGCATTCGCTCAGTGGAAGCTCTCCTTGGCACCGATCTTCCAGGCGATGTCGAGTCATGGACACTGGACCTGAGACGTGGCGGTGGGGTCGCGTGGAGGTGGACGGGCTCGACGCCTTGCGTCTTTTCGCTGGAGGGGCCCGGAGGAACGGTGGCAGGGGTGTGTGCTGTCGGCGATGGGGGGAGTGTTGGCGATCTGATCGCGGGCCGGTACTCCTTGGTTGTCGATGGGAGAGAAGGAGATGTGGGCGTCGTGGAGTTGGTCGTGGGTGCAACGCAGACGGAGCGGGTCGTCGTGCATCCTTCGGATCCTGTGGGCCCGCCGGACTGAGCTGAGTTGATGAAGTGGGTCCCCTTTCCTTGGCCCGCTGGGAGGTAGCATGTCGTGCAAGTCCAACACCAAGACCTTCGGCCCCATCCTCGTGTGCTCCTCGAAGTCCAGCAGCATCTGGCTCTTCCACCCCATCACGGGGCCCATGGGCAGCAACCAGGATGTCCCAGATGGGCGACCCGACCCAGGTGAGATCAGCACGCCTTGGTAGCCGGCACTGGCTGGTCGCGGTGCTCTTGCTCTTCTTTGCAGGGCTGGGTGCGTGGTGGCTGGGCGGTGATCCGCTGCGCCCCGCCTCGGCCCCTGGTGGCCCAGCGCCACCTGCAGCCCCTGCAATAGCACCCGCTCGCGCCGAGCCTGATCCAGTGACCGACGGCGATGTCTGCGTCACGGTGCACGGCGAAGGAACGCAGCCGCGGGTCGTTACCCTGGAGTTGGTCGGGCAGGACGGGGACTACACGCAGGAACTCGTGGTTGGCCAGCGCTCCTGCATCGAGGCCGCCTTGCCTGCCCGCGTGTCGATCCTCGATCATCCGACCGAGAACGGCGAGAGGACCGTGGCGGAGCCCGGCGAGGTCGAGTTCCGCTTGGTCGCAGTCTGCGATGTATCGGTACACCTGGTGGACACGACCGGTGCCCCCTTCCACGGCGCGGCCGTTCTCTCGGGCACCCTGGACGGAATCTTCACCTGGGAAGGCCCAGGGCCCCACGCGGTGCGTGCTCGGTGTGGGGGAAGCATCGGGGCGCAGGATATGCAGACCCGCAGCCGGGTCTACGGCCGGGTCGAGGGAGCCGACCTGCAGATCCAGCTTCCTGCTGCGAGTGATCTGCCCTGCACCGAGCTTGTCGTGGTCGATGATGGGGGCGAACCGGTCGAGACGCTCGACAGCCGGTGGCCGCAGATCGCGCCAGGCTTGCTGGAGATCTGCTCACTGCGGCAGGCCCAGTGGGTTTCCGTGGGAGCCGTCGGTTTCGTGCGGCTGCGGGCGTGGGTGGACATGGCTCGCACCAGGACCCAGCTCGTGTTGCCGCGGGCCGACACCATCGACGTCGTGTGCCGCGACGGTGTGGAGGAGGTGCCCTGTCCGGTCGCCAACATCGACTGCTCGCTTGGCCAGCACCGGTCGCTGCAAGCAGGAAGCGCCTGGGTGAACGCCGCTTGCACCGCGGCCACGGCCTCCACCTGGCGCTGTGACTGTCCAGAGGGAGCGGCGGTGTGGCTTCAGTACAGCGCCGACAGAGGCTGGAGACGCTGCGTCGATCAGGGTGATCAGAGGGTGTACTGTGACGTGCCCGAGCGGGGCGCTCGTCTGGCCCTGGTCGGCCCGGCGGCATCGTCACTGTCGGGGTGGGCGTGGTTTCCAGACGAGGGGCTTGCGGTGGGCTCCTTGTTCAACCCGACCCTTCAGGACCTGCCGGTCGGGTCGGGTAGCTTTGTGGCCATCGGCCGAGACGGCTGGGATGCCGGGCGCCTCACTCTCGGCCCTGGCGATGATGTCGAGGTGACCGTGGCGTGGGAGCGCTGGCAGGCGGTACCGGTGAGTTGCTCCGATCCAGTCTCTGTGGCCTGGTGGGCCCGCGGTGTGCTCATCGGCGTGGTGGACGTGCCCCCGGGTGGCCCGGTACCGGGGCCCGCGCTGCTGCCTGGGCTGATCCTGGAAGGCGCGGTGTCCTGTGCCCAGGGAGATGACCGGGTGGTGGTGGTGCCGGGGCTCGGCGACTGAGCACCGCCCGCTCAGCGCTGCCGCTGGGCGTCCACCCAGGGGCGCAGCGTGTCGATGAGCAGCTTCGCGATCAATTCGTGTCCCTGGACGCTGGGGTGTACTTCGTCCAGGAACATGCGGGTCTTGTCGGTCCCGACGAAAGTCGGGGGAGCGTCGGCCAGGGGGGCGCCCAGATCGGCCGCCACGTCGCGCATGGTCTCCCGGTAGGCGTCTCGGAAGTCGCCGACCCGGCCCTGGTCGGGGTCGTGAATGCAGGGCAGCACCAGGTAGGCCACGGCGGGGGCGCGTTTCGCCAGGGCGCGCAGGTTCACGCCGTAGTCTCCCAGCGGCACCCGAGTGGTCGGGGCCACAGGGGGCGAGAGACCAAAGCCCACCTGTTCGGGCCTGCTGCCCCAGCGCAGCTCGCGGATCCAGTCGCGGAGCAGGACAAAGGCGAGGCTGTGGTCGATGATCGAGGCGTGGCGGCCCCCAAAGCGCGTCGCGTCCGAGGCGTCGGCGCCTTGGGTGTCGCTCCACAGGGTGGCGACGACGATCAGGTCGGGCTGGTAGGGCTGCAAGCGATGGTCGAGGGCCTGAAGCGCCTGCCAGGAGCTGTAGCCGGGGACCCCCGCGTTGAGGACCTCGATCTGGGGAAAGGCGGCCCCCAGGCGCGCGGTGAAGGTGTCCTTGTCGTCCACGAGGACGCCGAAGACCGACGAGTCGCCGACGACCATGACGCGGGGGCGAGATTTCTGCACCGGGACTTCGGGGGCCCGCAGTCCGTAGCTGTTCACAAAGGTCCCGTGAGGGATGCCGAAGGAGTTCTGTCGGCCCACCTTCAGGCGCCAGCCGGTGTCGGCATCGCCGACCATATTGGGCTCACGGGTCGATACCTGGCCGGGTTGCGCGACCGGGCTGCGGTCGGGCGGCAACAAGCCCGGACCGAAGGCCCGCGTGAGACCCTCGGCACCTGCCGCGAGGACCAACAGGGGCAAAACAGCGAAGAGGAGCCTACGAACGCGCATGGCTGGTACGCTATCATGCCTGCGGCTCCCCGAAGACTGCTTTGAACCTTCAGCCCTGACGGTCAACAAAATGAAGCGCCTGTTCTGGTGGACTGTCGCCCTGGTCACGACTGCCGCGATCGTCATCACCCTGGCGAACGCGGGGCGAGTGGCCGACGGGGACACCACGCACCTGATGGCGGTGGAGATCCGCCTGTCGCAGCTTCTGCATGATGGTCAGCTTGGGCGGGCGGCGCGCGCCTGGTGGGGCCTGCTCGCGCCCCATCCGCCGCTTGGCTACCTGCCTGGGGTCTTGGTCTTCAGCGTGTTGGGCGTCCAGAAGCTGTCCGGCCCGCTGGCGATGGGCCTGAGCCTGCTTCTCGCCTGGGACGCGCTCTACCGGCTGTGGGCGGGTCGGGCCTGGCTTGCGTGGCTGGCCATCCTGGGCAGTCCCCTGGTCTGGGCGGACCTCGACCGGCATGGCCGTGACTTTGTGGGCGGCGCGGTCCTGCTTCAGATCATCGCCTGGCTGGTGGCATCGGCGGGCTTCAGCAAGCGACGGGCCAGCCTGGCTTTTGGACTCTGGCTTGGGGTTGGCTTTCTCACCAAGTACACCGTGGCGGCCTACATGCTGCTGCCCTGCCTGCTGGCCGGGCTAGGCTTGGTGCGGCCCTGGTCGGGGCAGCGCTGGCGGAACCTGGGATTTGCCGTGGCGGCGTTCTTGGGTGTCGCCAGCGTCTGGCTGACCATCTTCGGCGTGTCGGTGCTGCGCTATATCGGCATCTCCTACGGTCCGCAGATGATGGACCACACCGAGAATTTTCGCGATCCCACGTCCGTCGGCAGCCTGCTCTACTACCCGCTGGCCGTTCGCGATGCGCTGTCTGTGCCTGGCCTGGTGCTGGTCCTGGCCGCGGTCGTGGTGGGCCTGTTGGGCCGAGAGACGCGGGGTCGCGTGGCGCTGTGCGCGGCGGCGGCGATTGGGGGTATCGGTGCCCTGTCTTCGGTTCCCGAGGCGGTAGATCGCTACGCCGTGCCGGGTGTCATGGCGCTGTGTGCGCTGTTGCCCGCCTTGGCACCGCGCGGCGGAGCGCGGTGGCGGCAGGCGCTCCTGGTTCCGGCCGTGCTGGTGTTTGGACCCCAGGCATGGGCGACCGTTCAGGCTTTTCGGCCCGGGGCGCCGGTTGGTCCGGCGAACTACGACTACACGGTCGGCGACCTGTGGGACCTGGCCTGGCCCTTGCCCCGTGGCTTTTTGCCAACGAACCGCGACCTCTCGGCCTGGCGGCTGGACCAGGTCGCGGCGGCCATCCAGCAGGCCCAGGGCAGTCGCGACGGCACCATCGGTGTGCTGGCGCCAGATGCGATGCGTGAGTTCCCCTCCTTTGGCAACCTGCTCATCGCGACCTCGGCTCGGGGCTGCCGGTATGACTTCGCGAATCTTCGTGGCTCGCGTCAGCCGCCAGTTTTTGTTGGGCCGCTCTTCGACGGGCAGTGGCCGCCTTCCACCTTCCATACCCTGGTCGCGGTGTTCCCCGAGCGCGCCGATCTCGCGATCACGCAGTGGCTGTCTACGCACACGGCACAACCAGGCGCTATGGTAAAAGGCCCTGGCACCGCCAAGGTCGTCATCTACCAGGTGGAGCCGGGCAGCCAGTAGGCACGTGGCGCGTCCGCTCCTGGACCCCACGGGCCCCCGACAGGGAATGGTGTGTCCAGTCGCAAGCCCACGACCCTGGGACCAACTCGGTCTCGCCTTCGTAAGACGCTGATGGCGTCGGTGACCCTGCTGCTGCTGCTGCTGCTGATCGAGGGCCTGCCCCGGCTGCTGTGGGGCGAGCCGCCGTCCTACGATATGATGGTTCGCGTGTTTGAAGTCCAGTTGGTGGTGGCCGATGGCCGGGCCGGCTTGTCCGCGGAGTCGCCTGGGGCCGCGTCGCCCACCGTCCCGGTCGCCCATGGCGCCCGCCCCCGGGTGGTGGTGCTGGGGGGCTCTTCGGTGGTTGAGCCCGGCCCGCGCGCCTTTCCCAACCAGCTCGCGGACCTGGCGCCAGACTTGGAGATCATCAACCTGGGTGCGCACGGAATCGCCGCCGCCAACCTGATTGTTCTGGCCAGCCAGATCGATGTCCTCAAGCCCGATCTCGTCGTCGTCTACACCGGACACAACGACTACAGCCAGGACGTCTTTCGCGGGGCCATCGCTGGCACCCGGCTGTGGATGGTGCCCTGGTACCGGCTGGCTTCGCGGTCGTGGCTGCACTCCTGGCTGGCGGTGCGGGTCCGAGGAAGCCCACAGCGGATGGACCCTTCGCCACACGCTGGCCACGCAGGATCCCACGGCCCTCGAGGTGCGGGATCAGGTCGATGCCCGCTTCGAGCACGACCTGGGCGAGATCCTCGACTATAGCCCCGCTCCCGTGCTGGTCTCGACCCTGCTGCGCAACGCGGATGCGCCGCCGACCGGTGTGCTCACGACCGGCCTGCCGGACTGCGAGGGGGCGATCGCCGGGTTGCTCCGCCCCACGCTGATCTCAGATCGCGTGGACCGCTCCGCCCAGGTGTGTGGTGAGTCCTCGATCACCTGGTGGCTCCGATCCCAGGCCTGGGCGCGGAGGCGGCCCGACGACGCTCTCGCCGCCTTCAACCGCTCGCTGGACCTGGACGCCATGCCCATGCGTGCCCCTAGCCAGGCTGACACGATCATCCGCCGGGTTGCGGCACGGCACGGGGCTACGCTGATCGACTTGCAGGCAGAACTTGGCCCCCTGGCGCCGGGCCGCTGGTTTTTCGACCCCATCCACTTCTCCAATCGAGGGGCGGCCAAGGTCGCGAAGCTGCTGCTGCCTGCGGTACGCGCCGCGCTGGCAGACGCCGACTCCTGGGAACAAGGCGCCGGTACGCCTTGAGTCCGGTGCTGGGCTGTGCTCCTTGTCCCGGTGCAGCCGGCGTGCTGTGATACGGCCATGGCCATGCAATCCGACCGATCCAGCTCCAGGCTGAGCCGCCGCCTGCTGCTGGCCGGTGCCAGCACACTGCTGGCCGGCGGGGCGGCATGGCTGGCCATGCATGAACTGCGGCTGGGCGTCTTCGCGCTCCCCACCGAGTCCGATCACATCATCGATCCCACGACTATCGACGGGGTCCCCCTCAACCTGTTGCTGCCGAACTTGCGGGACGCCCGAGTCGTGGTGCCCGATCGCCCCCACGATCCGCGGCTGGTCTTTGAGCCCGGGGCACGGTCCCGGATGCATCGCCGACGTAGTTTTTTGGTGGACACCACCAGCCAGCGGCTGCGGGGGCGCCAGGAAGCGGCGGACCTGGCCCGACCGCGGATCCTGCTGTTTGGGGACTCGGTGGCCTTTGGCTGGGGCTTGAGTCACCACGACAGTGTCGGCCAGTGCCTGCAGCGCGACCTGTCCATTCGGGTGCTCAACGCTGGTGTGCCGGCCCTGCGACCGGCCCCGATGGGGGTCTGGGCGCACTATCTTCTCGATGAGATCGACGTCGACCTGGTGCTGATCGTGATCCGCCCGCGCCAGGACGAGATCCAGGATCTCGTCAACGCCATCGCGAAGATCCGGCAACGCAGCGCGGCGCCGATCGCCATGGTGCTCAGTCCGCTGTCCACCTTCGATGTTCGCGGTGCGGCCAGCTACGGCCCCTTGTTGGCGAAGGTCCAGGCCGCGCTCGGCAATGTCCCGGTACTCGAGGCGACCGACGCCTTGCGCCAGCACCCGGCCGACCAGGGGGTCGAGCTGCGCCGCCAGGATGGGATGCAGCGCATGGTGGATGTCGAGACGCAGGCAGTCCTGGTCGAAGTACCCGACCTGCCGCAGCGGACCGCGCCCGAGATCCTCCAGGCATTCGAAGACGACCCCAGCTTGCACGAGCCCTTCTTCTTCGACGGTGGCCATGCCAACAAGGCCGGCAGCCTCATCTTCGCCCAGGCCATCGCCGACTTCCTGCGTCAGCAGGGACTTGTTCCTCAGGGCTGATGTCTGGGGATCTTGGCCAGGGCATTCAGGATGGCGGGACCAAGCTGCTTTGCGACCCGTTGGTGGCCCAGGTCCGACAGGTGAACATCATCGGAGGGCGTGCGGCGCAGCGGTTCGATGGGAGGCTGCAGATCCAGGTGCAGCACGGGATGTCGCGCTTTGAGCCATGCAAGGGCCATGGCCGTGGGAATGTCTTGCGCGACCTGCTCACTGATCGGCGGCAGGTAGGCGATCACCACGGGGATGTCGCTGTCGATCAGGGTCTTGAGTGCTGATCGATAGCTGAGACGGCGGCCGCTGACGGGCAGTTCCACGCTATCCCCGGTGAGTTCTGCGAGGCGCCAATTCACGAAACGATAGGCTTCGCTGTGGTTCCACAGCCAGGGTTGCCACAGGGGAGGGTAGACGGGCGTGGTCGAAGGCTGTTCGTAGACGACGGTCCAGCCGTTCTCTGCGACCGCGATCCGCGATGCGATGTCGTACAGATCGTTGTTGCAGAGCATCGTCACCAGCAGGTCCGGGTGCAGCAGTGGTGCGAGCTTGGCGTAGAGCACGGCGTAGTCCACCGGGTGGTAGCCGTCCTCGGCCACGACGCAGATCTGGACATCATCGGGGAGGGTCTGGGCGACGAGGCCGGCCCAACTCCGCTCGGCCACGTCGCTGCTGGTCTGGCGAGTGGTTGAGTCCCCCAAGACCAGGATGGTGCGGCCGACGTGATCGAAGCGGCAGGTGCCCCAGGCTGTGGTCAGTGCCTGGTCGGTGAGCGTGTACACCCGAGGCAGGTAGGCCAGCGGCAAGAGCTGGAAGTCGCTGGCGCTGCTGGGTTGGCCCGAGACCGCAATCGCCCGAGCCGTCCGGCGGTCGAGGTGCCGGAGGCGGGCATAGCCCTCGAGTCCGCCGAGTCCGGCCAGGACCAGGATGAACAGCAGGGACAGGCGAGTGAGCCAGCGAGCGAATGCGTTCATCGGGGCAGCCTGTGGGGCGGGAAGAGACACCGATGTTCCTGGCGACACGCGCGAGGCCGTGAGCGCGTCACGGGCCTCGCGGCTTGCGCTTTGTGCGTCTCGCATAACTTGCGACGCGCGGGATACGGCTCCCCATGCTCCCAGTCCTGACCCTGCTTGCGTGCGGACAGTTCGCGGACCCGATGGTGCGCGCGCTCTCGCCCATTGAGAATGCCCGACACATCGTGTGGGGCTTTACCTCGCCTGACCTGCAGACCTTTACTCGGTCACCGGTGCCGGTGGCCTGGGGTCTCAACAGCCTGGGTCTGGCCGTGGACGACGACGGCGCCTTGCTGTTGACCGGCCTGCAGACCGTGGCCGAGCCCACCCTGGTCGAACACTATCTCACTGGACCGGTGGTCCGCGGCTTGCGCTTTGACGGCCAGACGTGGACTCCGCGGCACTGGGAAGTCGATGATCCCGATGCCGTGTCCTACATCGATCCCCAGATCTTCGAGGGGCAATTCTGGTATGTCGCCCCCAGTGGCAAGACGGGGGACCCGGCGCACCGAAGCGAACCCAACCCCGTGCGGTCCTCACCGCCAGCGCAAACCCGCTTTTCAGGTAGCTTCGTGGTGGACCCGGCGCCCGTTCGGGTGGATGGCGCGCTGCACCTGTTCCTGACCCAGGCCGGATCGGTGATTCACCTGGCGGGAGAACCCTTGGCGGTACGTCACCGGCTTCCGGGCGTCACGGTGCCCTACGCCTTGCAGGTCGACGGCCAACTCTTGCTGGTGGCCCAGGCGGTGGTGCAAGGGCGACGTCAGCCGGTCATCGCCACGGTCAGCCAAGACGCGCTGGAGAGTCGCCCAGGCGTGCTCGCCTTGAACTGGCGCCCCGTGGTCCAATTGGGACCGCTCAGTTCTTGCACCAGTCCAGTGCTTGGCCCCAGTCCGGCCGGAGGCTGGCTGCTGCTGTGTGTCGAAGAGACATCTGACAGCAGCGCCCGCCCCCGGCCGACTCCT
>JAADHA010000680.1 GCA_013152105.1 Oligoflexia bacterium
TGGCGGCTTCCAACCCGGTGGAGACCTGGAAGACCAGATCCGCACATTCGTCGAGGCGAGCTGATGGCTCCACGCCTACCCGTGCTGGTGCTGGCTGCCTTCCTGGCAGTCCTGCTCGCTGTGCTGGCCCCACCCGCGGCGGCCAGCCAGGCCGATTTCGACCGAGGCGTTGAAGCTTCCCGGGCCGGGCGGTACCCGGACGCAGTGGCTGCCTTCAAGGCGGCCCTGGACGACGGCGACCTGGACCCCGCCGTCTATCATGGCTTGGGCAACGCCCTGTATCGTCAGGACCGCCGCGGCCTGGCCATCGCCGCCTGGTTGCGAGGGCTGGAACTGCGGCCCACCGACGGGGACCTCTTGGCAAACCTGGCGCATGCGCGCAAGCAGACCCAGGACCGCCTGGAGCTTCCAGCGCCCAGCTCCGGCCCCTTCTTCTGGCAGGCCGCGGTCTCGCCGGCGACCGAGGTACGAAGTGCCGGTGTCCTGGCCGCCCTTGGGCTCTCGCTGGTGCTCTTCGGGGCTGTGCGGCGTCACCGCAGCGGGGCTCCCCCTCGCTGGGTGCGCCTCGACGCGATCGGATTGCTGAGTGTGGCCGGCGTGCTGGCGCTCAGCGCGGCCCTGCACGCGGCGCGGTTGCCGCCAGCGACGGTGCTCCAGGCCCAGGTCTCGGTGCGCAGCGCGCTGGGTGCCGAGGGGGTTGAACTCTTCGTCCTGCACCAGGGCGCTGTGGTGGCCACGGTCGAACGCTACGGCGGCGGGGAAGCATCCGCCGCTGCCGCGGTGTTGATCGAATTGCCCGACGGACGCAAGGGCTGGGTGCCATCCTCGGCCGTGGATGTCGCGGACCCGGCCGCTCCCTTCCCTCTCGGCACTGCTGTCCTGCCGCCTTCGCGGTGAGCCGTCTGGGCTCGCGGGTTACCTCCTCTGCCGGCTTTCTCTCGCTGCCTCCTCCCCCTCTCGCCCTTGACCTGTCGGAGCCGCCATGCATGCTCTCCTCCTCGCCCTGACCCTGTCGTTCACCGCCCAGGCCGGCTGGCAGAACCGGGTCAAGAAGCTCAGTGACACCGAGTTTGACCACTACTATGCGCTGCGGGCCTACCTCAACGAAGATCAGAAGAAGACGTATCTGAAGATGAAGACCGAAGATGAACGCGACCAGTTCCTCAAGGATCTGGGCCTCTGGGACCGCTTCTACCAGTACGACGATGAGACGCGTGCCGAGATCATCGCCGGAAAAGTCCAGATCGGCTGGACCAAGGACATGCTGGAGATGGCCTGGGGCGTGCCCTTCGACAAGCGGCGTCTGGCCGGGCGTCATGCGGTGCGCAGCGAGCTGTGGGTGTACCGTTTTGAACAGCAGAAGGACGGCGTCGTCCTGCTCTGGGAAGAGGGCTCGAAGACCCAGTACAAGGCGGTGCGCTTGTTCGAGCGCGAGGTCACGCTCGACGACGACAAGGTGGTCAGCATGGAAGAGCACAAGGCCGCGTTCTGACGACCTGGCATGAGTCCTGCAGTGGATGGGGGAGCACATCCGGGAGGAACTCATGTGGCTTCGCAAATCCGTACAACAACCCAGCGTCAACTGGCCCTTTGGCACGACGCCGCGCGCCCGGCAGTTTCAGAAGCAACTTCCCGCGGCCGTACACGCAGCACTGCGGGAGTACCAGCGAGAGCGCGGGCGGGTGTGCCCGGGGGATCGGCTGAAGATGGACGCTCCCGCCGATATTGTCGAGCTTCTACCGGTGCTGCTGGCTGACGCCGCCGCCGCGGTGAGCGCCTGGTCAAACACCCACATCGAGCGGGACCAGTGGCAGCCCGACCTGGTCGCGAGCCTGTTGCGGACGATCCGCGACGAGC
Source organism: Oligoflexia bacterium (assembly GCA_013152105.1). Taxonomy (GTDB): domain Bacteria; phylum Myxococcota_A; class UBA796; order UBA796; family UBA2385; genus UBA2385. The sequence goes on from JAADHA010000680.1 coordinate 1,858, forward strand.
GCCTGGACCTGCAGCTTGCGGTGGCGCGCTGGCGCCTGGCCCGTGTGACCTGGGGGCCGGGCGCGCAGCACGGTGCTTGGGTAGTTTGAAACGTTCGTGTTTCATTATGCAACAGGCTCCCAGGCCCCGAATTGAAGCGCGACGGTAACACGAGCCCCTCTAATCGACGATCCCCACTCGACGGTCCAGTGGGCCTTCGATAGACCGGGTCAACCACCGACCTTGGCCAGGAGACCATGAGGATTCCCAAGCAGCTCGAGCCCCTCTTTGACGCGGGGCTGATCCAAGCTGTGGTGCGTCCCTTGATGAGCGGCAAGGAAGCCGCCGCGTGGGTCGTCCGGAGCGAGGGCGAGATTCGCTGCGCCAAGGTCTACAAGGCAGCCCAGTCTCGCTCCTTCAAGCAGCGGGCCGCCTACACCGAGGGCCGTCGGGTTCGCAACAGCCGCCAAGCCCGGGCGATGGCCAAGCGCAGCAAGCTTGGTCGCAAACAGGTGGAGCTGTCCTGGCAGACGGCCGAAGTCGACGCGCTCTACAAGTTGACCGCTGCTGGTGTTCGCGTGCCGGCACCGGTCATCTTCTCTGATGGCGTGCTGCTGATGGAGCTGGTGCTCGACCACAACGGGGACCCGGCGCCCCGTCTGTTCGACGTGCCGCTCCAGCCCCAGCACGCGCGGGCCATGTTGCACTACCTGGCCCAGCAGTGTGCTCGCATGCTGGTCGCCGGCGTGGTCCACGGCGACCTCTCTGAGTACAATGTGCTCATCGCCTGGGACGGGCCAGTCATCATCGACCTGCCGCAGGCCATCGACGCCTCGGCCAATCGCAACGCTCGCGACGTCTTCATTCGGGACCTCGACCACCTCACGCGGTATCTCTCCCGCTTCGCGCCGGAGCTGGCCCGGACCGAGTACGGGCGCGAGATCTGGAACCTCTACGAGACCGGTCGTCTCAAGGCGGACGCCGAGCTCACCGGGCAGGGTCCAAAGCGCTCGACTCGGCGCGTGGATGGCGCCCGCCTGGCTCGTGAAGTCGAGGAAGCGGCAGAAGCCGAGCGCCCCAGCGAACAACGAAAGCCTCGCCGCAAGCGTCGGCGCCGCTCGCGTCGGGCCAAGGTGGAAGTGGTCTCGGTGGGACCCTCACGGTCCTCCAGCTCGTAGACAAGGGCCTTCCTCGGCCGAGCCTACCCGACGGCTCCCTGTCTTGACACGTCAGACCAACCCAACGAGTCCTGACCTGTTTGTTGAATCTATGGAGCCATGACATTCCCCTCTTGCGAATCGCCAGCGGGTCGAGTACCGTGTTGAATACCAGCGGAGGATCTACATGATCAACAAGTCCATCTTGGCAGCAACCGTTGCACTGGGGGGGGGTAGCCTTCGGCGGCGATCTCTCGCTGGACGCTGATGTGGAAGCCCGGGCCTACGGCGGAGGGTTGGACGACCCATACAATCACCCACTTCTGTCGGCATCCGCGACAGCACTCCTGGCGGACGACAGCCGCTCGGCCGAAGAGAAGCTGCATGACCTGGTGATCCGCACCAGCTTCGATGGCACCCAGGACGGACCCGTGGTGGTGTCCCTGTCGGTTGAGCCCGCCGAGCGCGAAACCGATACCGGTGCGTCGTCCGGCTCCGTTGGGGTAGCACCGTCCAGCGCTGAGTTGCCCATTGTCGGGCAGTCGGTTCTCGATGCCGCCGACCTGGCTGTGACGGGTACCGTCAGCGAGATCGACCTGTGGGTCAGTCTGGATCGGTCGACCTGGAACCCCATCGTCTCTGTCGAGCAAGAACTCCTCATCGCGATGATCGAGGGCCGCCTGGTGACCCGAAGGGACGCCATGCAGGTGCGCTACGACGCCATCACGACCAAGACCGCAGCCGGACAGGCGGCGCTGGAGCCAGTGCTCGCGCAGATCAACGCACTGGGTGGCGATGTCGTGGAGTCGAGTGGACTCACGGGGGCTGCGCGCGTACTGATCAACAGCGATCGGCTGAGCGAGCTGCTCGCAGTCGATGGACTGGCCCACGTCGATGAGGTCAGCGACGAGATTCCGGCTGCGGGCTATCCACTTGGGACGGAAGTCGACGGCGTGTACATCGACGGCGAGGAACTGGAGAACCTGCAACAGTCGACCCAGTTCTACGACAGCGGGTACTACGGGGACTCCGACGGTTATATTGGCATGACGGAGGGCGGCAGCTACCCGGAGACTGGGAACTACGTCCGGCGAAGCCACCCCGGCCTTGACTCAGCGCTCAGGGTAGACCGCTTCGAGAACTGTTATGACGTGAGCGGGTCCACCTGCGGGTCGAACCCGGATCCCGACCCAGGCAACGATCACGCGACCTGGGTCGCCTCGATTCTGCTTGGCGATGTTACCCGGGGACAGGATCTGAGTGTGCCGTATGCCGGTCGCCGCAAGCACAGCGGGGTGGCCCGGCGGGCCTATGGGTTGGGAGATGACTCGAACACGACCTCCACACCTGCCGTGATGACAGATGCCAGCCGGGACATCCACCTCCTCAACCACTCCGCGGGAAGCCCGGGCGCGGACTGCAGCGGCACAACGGGAGTCGGTCAGGCCTGGAACGGTATGTTCGAAGATGGGATTGCGGTCATCAAGGCCGCGGGAAACTATGGCCACTCGACGTCGAGCTGTACCATCACCATCCCTGGCGCAGCGTTGGGAGTTTTCACCGTTGGTGCCTACCAGATCAACAGCAGCGACGACGAGATCATCTTTCCCAACCAGTCCCGAGGCGGCGGCGACTACTGCCCAGGGGGCTCCTGCTCCTCGGACGGTCGTACGTTGGTTGATGTCATGGGTGCAACCAACCACGAGTTCGCCTACAGCAACGACAGCACCGCCTCAGCCCAATACACGACCGGCCTGACTGCCACCAGCGGAGCAACTCCGACCGTGACGGGCTCTGCGGCCTTGTACCGGGACTGGTACCTGGATGTGGCGGGAACAGCAATCGACTCGCCAGGCGTGCTCTACGCCACCCTGCTGTTGATGGGAGATCGCTACGCCGAGTCGGGCAGCTACCTGGACTCTGGCTTCGATGACCTGACGGGGGCTGGCAAGCTTCGGATGCGCAAGTGGGACAACCTGGACAAGCCGGCCCGCGCAGACGAGGGCTTCCTGTGCGTAGATGACGGATCCTCTTCCTACATCTCCCTGGATGCTGACCCACTCGACGCCGATGTGGACATGGTGAAGG
>JAADHA010000381.1:0-5074 GCA_013152105.1 Oligoflexia bacterium
AGCCGCGTTCTGGCTCGCGCCGAGACATCGTCGCGCTACACCCGGCTCATCACGCGTCAGCCCCCGGGGGTCGCACCCCTGCGCAGCCATGCCCACCTGATCGGGCGCGATCCCCAGAAAGATGCGATCCTGGCCAGCATCGGGCAGCTCGATCGGTCTGGCCAGGATGAACCAAAAAGTCCTCCTCTGACTGTCCTGCTGGCCGATCCGGGAATGGGCACATCTCTGTTGCTGGCCTCGATCCGCGACATCGTGTTGCTCCGGGGCATGGACTGCTACATCGGGGTCACCGAACCCCTGCGTCGTCGCGTCCCCTACTACGCCTGCCGGGAACCACTGGCGCTGATTCTGGGTGTACACCGGCTGAGCACAAGCGCCGCGCTTACGCAATTGGGGACCTTGATCCCCTCCGATCACCACCTCGCCGGGCGACTGTCGCTGATCGGAGACGTGCTGGCTCTGAAACTGATCGGGGACCCACCGACCTACAGCATGAGCGCGGACCAGCGCGCGACCCTCACCCGGTCGCTCTTGGTGACGGCCGTCCGTGCGCGGTGTCAGCGCCGTCCCGCGGTGTTGATGCTCGATGACTGCCAGTGGCTGGATGACTCATCTTGGCGGCTGGTTCTCGCCTTGCAGGATGTGCCGGGCCTGCTCGTGGTCCTGGCGCACCACAGACCGCGCCACGACGAAGTTGGCCACATCGACGCGCTGCTTCACCGGCCACAGATCCAACGCATCGAGCTGGGAATGTTGCCGGTCTCGGACATCGTCGCGCTGGCCTGCAAGCTGGTGGCCGTGTCCTGTCTGTCCGGGCGGCTCGAAGCCCTCATCGTGTCGAGGTCGGCAGGCAACCCATTCTTCTGTGAGACCCTGATCAACACCCTGCAAGAAGCTGGCGCCATCGAGTCCGTGGACGGATGCGCCAGACTCAAGTCCTCGCTGAGCTTGGCCACGCTGGACCTGCCGGCCACGATCCAGGGGGCGATCACAGCGCGACTGGATCACTTGCCCGAAGCAGAGCAACTCACGCTGAAGGTCGCCGCGGTGATCGGCATGAGCTTCACCCTGGACGCGTTGGCGGCGACACACCCCTGCGAGCATGACCGCGCCCGGCTCAGAGACGAACTCGACTACCTGGTGGGGGTGGGGATGTGTGCTCCCGCAAGCGCTCGCCACGCCTATGCATTCCGTCACAATGCAGTTCGGGAGACCTGTATCGGCCTGCTCTTGCCGGACCAATTGCGGGTGCTGCACGCCGCGCTTGCCCAGTGGCTGGAGTTCCAAGCTCCCCACCCGCCGGCCCATGACCGCTTGGCATATCACCACCGCCATGCCGGACACATCCGTCGAACGATGGAGCAGCTTCAGCTCGCTGGGCTGCAAGCCCTGGCGCTGGGTGCCGATCGCGAAGCCGCGGACGCGCTGGCAGAGAGCCTGGCCTTGGCCGACGAACACGAGGCGGCTTGTAGACTGTCGACGGTACGGCGGGCCGAGCTCTTGTGTGGCTTGGGTACGGCACAGCATCGCTTGGGCGAGACGCAACAGGGTGCGTTGGACCTGCGCCAGGCTCTTGAGGCCATTGGCCACCCGCTTCCCCGCGGCCGACTCGCCTGGTTTCAGCGCCTGGTCTCAGAGGCACTGGGACAGCTCCTCTGGCGGTCCGGCATGGGCCCCCTGTTGCCCAGGTCCCAGGTGGGACTGCCGCTGATCATCGCCAGCCGTGCAGCGTCCTGGTACGCCGACATCTCCTACCTCCGCCTGGACCCGCTTGCCTGGCTGGTCTCCGGCCTGGTCGCGGCCAACCTGGCGGAGAGGGGCGGCGATCTGGCGGTCGCGGGGCCAGCCTTCGTGAACCTCGCGACCATCTGCGGGACCCTGCGTCTGCGTGGCCTCGAGCGCGCCTATTTGCGCCTCGCCGGCCAGGCACCAGAACCCAGGGTCGCCCTGATGGCCCGATGGTCCCAGGCGATGGTACACATGGCTCATGGGTGTTGGGATCAGGCCGCGGCCAGTGTGTCCATCGGTGTTGAGCAGGGCCGCCGGGTCGGCGACCGCTGGGCCTTGGTCAACGGCTACACCATCCAGGGACTGGGCTTGCAGCTCTCTGGCCGACCGCGCGACAGCCTGGCCTCATTCGCGGCGGCCCGTGAGATTGCGGACTCAGACCATGGCCCACGACAAGGGGCATGGTGCCGTATCTTCTCGGTTCCTACCTTGCTCAGCCTGGGCGATCTGAAGCAGGCCGAGGAGCTGCTCCAGGTCCCTCGGGACGGACCCACGGGGGGCGATCCCATCGCCAACCTGGCCTGGCACGGTGCCGTGGCTGGGCTGCTGCTGCGGCAAGGCTTGCTGGATGACGCGGTCCGGCACGCGACCACCTTTGTCGAGCAGGTCGGATCCATGCACTTGACGGTGTTCTCGTACTCGGGCCTGCTTTGCCTGGCTGGTGAGTCGCTGCTGGCTGCCGAGGCTCTGGGTGGGCCGGTCGCCGATCAGTCGCCGGCTCAGCTCTCAAAGCTCCGCAAGGCCGCGGTGCGAGCGCTGTACCGCGGGGGCCGGCTCTTCCGCTACTTCCGTCCCAGCGCCCTGATGTTGGACGGCACGGCTGCCTGGCAGGCGGGGCGACTTCGACGCGCCCAGACCTTGTGGGCTGATGCGCTCCGTCTGACCCAGGCCCTGGCGATGCCGGCCATGGAGGGTCGCATCCACGTCGAGATTGCTCGACACCAGCCCGCGGACTCAGACCTTCGTACCGTCCACATGAATGTGGCGAAGCGTCTGCTCGAGCCCTGCGGCGCCACGGGCGACCTGGCCCTGGTCTCAGCGCCCAGCCCCTCAGCAGCGCTTCCCGCTCAGTCGGCCAGGGCCTCGACCACGACGGCCGTACCGTAGGCCAGGATCTCGGCGCTGCCCTGCATGACCATCGACGTCGTGAGGCGCACGCCGACGATGGCATTGGCGCCCAGCTCGATGGCCTCGGCCCGCATGCGGTCCAGGGCTTGCTCGCGGCTCTCGCCCAGCATCTTGGTGTACTCGGAGATCTCGCCGCCCACCATCATCTTGAAGACCGCTACGATGTCGTGTCCCAGGTGGCGAGCGCGAATGGTATTGCCTCGAACCAGGCCCAGCACGACCACCACTCGGTAGCCCTGAAGCTCGTCGACGGTGGTCATGAGCATCGCGTCGGGTTCGCGGGTCGACAGGGCGCGAATCGAGGGAGCGGCAGCGGTTGTCTTCAGGTCGGTTTTCTGGAGGTCGGTCGTCATCGGATCACCTTGGTGTAGCGGTCGTGCTTGCGGGTAGCGAGATGCCAGCGCAGGACGGAGAAGAGCAGGACAAAGGCGCCAGCACCCAGCGCACCCAGGCCGGCACGGACCGCCACTGGCGCGGTCGGGTCCACCACGACCGCGACCAGCCCCCAGCCGAACAGGATCGAGAGGCCCAGCACGGTCAGGGTGGTGCCGACCCACAGCTCGGCCCGTGCGACGGGAGCGCTGGTGAACTGGTCCTCGACCTGGTCGAGGTGCAGCCGCTCCACCCAGCCGTCGGTCAGCGCCTTGAGGCCGCGATGGGCGTCCAACTCGACTGCCTGTTCTGGGTGCTCGGCGACGTGGGTCATCAGCTCTTGTTCCTCGGCCGGGGTGGCCAGGCCATCGACAACCTTGACCATCAGCTCTTCGATGCGTGGGTCGCTCATCGGCTCTCCTCCATGGTGGCGAGCAGGGCCCTTCGTGCCCGGTAGAGGCGCGACATGACCGTGCCCTGGGGCAGGTCCAACAAGCTCCCGATCTCGGCGTAGCTCAGGTCCTGGAAGTGGCGCAGCGCGATGATCTCGCGATGGTCCGGGGAGAGGTGCTCCATCGCCGCACGCAGCCGCGCGACCTGGCGGGCGGTGCCAAGCTGCTCATCAGCGGCTGGTTCGGTGGACCCGACCCGGTCGGAGTCCAGACCGCTGAGGGCTCGATGGCGACGACGATCTCTGGCGTCGAAACAGGCATTGCGGACAATGCTATACAGCCAGGGGTAGAAGGGGCGCGCCGCGTCGTAGCGGGCCCGAGCGCGGAAGGCGCGCAGCAAGGCTTCCTGCGCGACCTCGGCCGCTTCCTGTTCGTCACCCAACAGGCCCAGGGCGGCCCGACGCACGCGAGGGGCATAGGCGGCCAGCAGGCTCTCGAACGGGGCGGTTGGGGCGAGGGTGTGAGTCATTGCGCCTTACTCTACGGGTGGTCCGCCTTCGCATTCCCAGGAGGGGAGCGGTTCGAAGAATTGCACAGCTCCTGCCCAGCAATCACGCAGCTCTCACACAATGGGGACATTGGCCCCTCTCCTCCGCGGGGCAGACTCGTTATAGAGGTTGGCTCTCGATCCCCCAAAGGTCCATGCTGATCCCCCCGTCACGACTGCTTGTTGCTGCTGCCCTCGCGGTGGGCCTGTGCGGCACCGCGCACGCTGGCTGTCCATCGACGGGGGCCACGCTGTTGACGATCGCAGCCCAGGCAACGCAGGACTTTCAGGCTCGAGACGCGGAAGCGGTCGCCTCCAGTGTTGCCCAGATTCGACGGGACCTGCTGTGCGCCAGCACCGTGCTCGATCCGGCCCAGGTCGCGGCGGTTCACCGTGCCTACGCCTTGCAGTCCTTCCTGACGGGAAAAAGCGACCAGACCCGCATCGCGTACTTCGCGGCGCGCACCGCTGACCCCGACTACCAGTTGCCCGCCGACCTTGTGCCTGCGGGGCATGCCTTGCGCAAGGCCTTTGACGAAGCTGGCAACGCGCCGGCTCCCTCGCTCCAGCCCTTGGCTCAGCGCGCCAACCAGCGCATGTGGGTCGATGGCCGCCAAGCCCAGCAACGTCCGACCGACCGTCCGGTCCTGCTCCAAGCCGACCTGACCAGTGGCGTTATCGTGGGCAGTGTCTACCTGCTGCCTGGCGACGATCTGCCTGGCTGGGCCGTGCCCAATGGCGCCAACGGTCAGGCGGTCGCCTCGGTCGCCGCGCCAGTTGCCAAGCCGGCTGCCGAACCGGTCGTCGCGCCAGCCGCCCTGCCGGACGCTGCATCTCCAGACGCTGC
>JAADHA010000381.1:5089-6297 GCA_013152105.1 Oligoflexia bacterium
CTTGCTTCTGCCCGATCCACCGACGACATCAGGGCTGAACAGACTCACACCAAAAAGGCGAAGTCAGCCCATAGGGGCCCGTCCAAGGGTCTGCTCTGGACGGGAGTAGGCTTGAGCGTAGCGTCGGCTGGACTGTGGGGCATGACCATGCTGGATGGCAACGCCTACCAAGGCCAGGTCCAAGACGCGCGCAGCGCTGACTACCGCAACCAGGCTGACCTCGAAGCCGCCCAGGCTGGTATTGAGTCCCGCGCCCAGCGGGTCAACACGCTGGGCTACGCTGCTCAAGCGACCTCTGCGACCGCTGGCGTCCTGCTGGTGGCTGCCTTCGTGTTCTGATGATCGAGCGTCGCTACGAAGTGCTCGAAGCGCTGGGTACCGGGGGATTCGGTACGGTGTACCGGGCTCGCTATCAGGGTGAGGGCGGCTTTTCCCAGATGGTGGCCCTTAAGATCCTGAATCCCGAGATGGCTGGTGTCGACGAGATCGCCAGCCGCCTACGAGACGAAGCGCGGGTGCTGGGGCTCTTGCGGCACCGGGCCATCGTGCAGGTTCATCGCCTGGTCCAGCTTGACGATAGCTGGACCGTCGTCATGGAATTCGTAGAGGGGGCTGATCTCTCCCAGGTGTTGGCGTCGGGACAGCGTGTCCCGGTGGGCCCCGCCCTGGAGATCGTCAGCGAGGTCGCAGCGGCCCTCAACGTGGCTTGGACCGCGCCGGGGCCCAGTGGGCGTCCACTACGTCTGCTGCACCGTGACATCAAGCCCAGCAATATCCAGATCACCCCCGTGGGTGAAGTCAAGGTTCTGGACTTCGGTATCGCCCGAGCCGACTTCGCCCAGCGTGAAGCTCTGACCCAGAAGCTGGCCTTCGGATCGACCGAGTATATGTCGCCCGAACGCCTCGACATGCGCGACGGGCCGGCAGCCGATGTGTACTCCCTGGGCGCGGTGCTCTACGAGATCCTCACCGGACAGGGCCTCGGCCGTACCTCGGCGGTCCGGGACCGTCATGTGCCGCGCATTGACGACGCCATGGCGACGGTGAGCGAGGCCATTGGCTCCTCGCACACTGCGATCATCGAACTGGTCGGCGATATGCTGACCTGGGACCCAAAGAACCGACCGACGGCCCGCGTGATCGAACGGCGCGCCTTGACCTTGCGCAGTCACATCGCTGGAGAGCCGCTACGTTTCTGGGCTGAGGAC
>JAADHA010000431.1 GCA_013152105.1 Oligoflexia bacterium
ATGCTGTTGGCCGCCAGATCCCCGAGGCTCTTGTACTCGCCGATCGGGTCGCAAGGTGTGCTCGCCCATCGCCATCAGCGGGGAGCCCCCAATGACGACCAATCACCGCCCCCTGCCCACTACCAGACGCTTCCACCCACCCTTCTCGACCGGGCTTCTGCCCCCCGTCCCACTGGCCATCCACGCCGCCACCCCAGCCCACCCTTCTGACCACCCCTCCAAAGGTCCCGACTCGGTACCTTCGAGGAGGTCCACCCCATGATCCCCACCTCGCGCGGAGACCGCTGATGCTCACCGCTCCATCCCCAGGCCATCGCTGGCACACCGAAGTACCCGGCACCCGCTGGTTCCGCGCCGACCTCCACCTGCACACCCTCGACGACCCGGTTGTCGAGCTCCCGCCGGGCATCACTGGGCACCGCAGCGACGCCACAACCCGACGGGCCTATGCCATTCGTTTTCTGGATGCCGCGATCGAGCAGGGCATCGAGATCCTCGGGCTCACTCCACACGCCGCCTTCTCGTCGCCGGGCGTGTCCGCCACATGGGACATTGTAGAGCTATGGGAGACAGGCGCACAGCCGTCCACCGGGACACCGTATCGCGACCTGGTCTACGCGGTATTCCCCGGATTCGAGCCAAACTTCGCCGACGGAAACAATGGTATTCACCTGATCTTCCTGTTTGATTCCGCCATCGGCAAGGACCGATACCAGCAAGTCTTCAGTGGGCTCATGGGGGGGCGACCCGCCTACAATGGAAAGGCACTCAACTGCACCCAGACAAATGTGGCGGAAGCCTTTGCCCTTCTCGACGATGTACAGGTCATCGGACCCGGCAACTACTTGACGATCGCTGCCCACCCGCTGCAAGACAACGGCCTGCTACGCCGTCCCGCTCACTACGTCACAGACATCGCCGGGGGGCGGATTCAGGCCGCTGAGCTGCGACGAAACAAGACCCTTGAAGAGGACATCGGCGCCAACAACAAGCTCCGCTACGCCTACGAACGTGGTCGGGTCGCTCTCTACCATTGTAGTGATGCAGTCAACCTACCCGCATCCGGTTCACCGCCATCAGACCGCGAACTCGGATTCCGCTTCACAGTCTTGAAGATGGCGACGCCAACGCTCGAGGCCCTGCGCCAGGCTCTACTCGGCCATGAGTCACGCCTGCGCGTCCCCTACCTGCGTGACGCACAGCAGCGGTTCGCGTTCGCCTCGCTCCCCACCCCCTGCCCGACCGGCCCCAACGCTCGTCCCTGGCTCCGCGAGCTCAAGGTCACAGGAGGCACCTCCTTCCTCCGCGGACAGACCTTTCGCTTGAGCCCCGATCTGACCTGCGTCATCGGCGGCAGCATGACTGGAAAGTCCACCTTGCTCGACGGGCTGCGTGTCACCATGCTCGGAGAAGATGGCCTACCCGCTCGCGGAAGCGTCCGCGACGACGTGGACAAGCGAGCGCGTAGCTTCCTCTCCGGCAATCCGCAGGTCGACCTGGAGTCTCCCACGGGAGATCTGACCCGCCCTGTGCCCCAGCGTTTCGGGATGCGCTTCTTCTCCCAGAGCGAGCTCAAGGGAATGGCCGACAACCCAGAGGCTATCGAGCACCTGCTGTTCCACCTCGTCCCGGGGCGAGCTGCCACGCTCCTCGCCCAACGAGACAAGCTTCGCGAGCTCGACACACGCCTCCAGCAACTCGCCGAGGCCCTGGGCAACCAACAGGAAAGAGTCGGGGACGCCGAACAGGCATTCCAACGCGTGCAACAGGCTCGCAAGGCCATGGAGCGCTTCGCCCAGGCCGGAACCGCTGCCTTGCCCCCGGCGCAGCAGGACATCGCCAGAGCCAAGGAATTTGCGCGAACCACCCAGGACCGAGTCGCTGACGCGACAGCGCTGGTAGAGACCCTACGCCGGATGGCTGCCCCCCCAATTCAAGCCGCCGAAGTCGCCGCTGCGCTCAACGTCGATCCCTCAGTGAGTGCCATGATCACCCAAGCTCGCCAGCACGCGGCGAACGTGGCGACCGTGCTCGATCAGCTCAAGCTCCGAGCAGCCCAGCTCGAAACCGACGCGACCAGCCGCCACCAACGACTCGTAGCGCAAGTCCAACAGGCGCTCGTCACCGCGGGCGGGAGCGCCGAGGACCTCAACGCCTTCGAGGCATTCGCCCGAGCAGCCCAGCACTACGACAGCTACAAGGCCGCATTGGACGGCAAAGTCGCCGAGCGCCAACAGGCGCAGGATGAATTCAGGAAAAGGTTGGAGGAACGCGAACAGCTCGTGGCCCTCCACCGCGAGGCCATCACAGCGGTCTGCACCGAGGTCGGCGAACACTATGAACAACGGGTTCGGGTCGTAGTCGATCCCGAGGGGCGCCGGGAGTCCCTTCAGCGCTGGGTGGAAGGACTCCGGCAACGTGGTATCAGCCGGTGGTGGAATGGCGGAGCCAAGACCTCGCTGCGGGCCTCTGCCTTGCGCCCCGCCTTGAAGGCGCTGGACGAAGGACGTACCGCAGACGCCAAGGCGGAAGCCTGCCGCCTGGACATGACAGCCACCGTGGCGGACACACTCCTGGAAGTGCTCGCGCCCTGGGCCAGTCGGATGCAGCTATGGGCACTGCGATGCCCGGACCGGTACCGCCTGCAGTGGGTCGAGAGCGGCGTCGCCAAGGATCTCGACCAGCTCTCCGGGGGACGAAAGGTCGCGGTGCTCCTCGCCCTGCTGCTCGAGTCAGATGACCCCACGCCTCTGGTCGTGGATCAGCCCGAGGACGAGTTGGACAACCGCTTTCTCAACGAGACGATCATCCCGGTCCTCCATCGACTCAAGGGCAAGCGACAGGTGATCTTCGCGACGCACAACGCCAACATCGTCGTCAACGGCGACGCCGATCGGGTCATCGCGCTCGAAGCCGACGCGCAGTACGGGAGGGTGTATGCGGAGGGGGCCATCGAGGACCCCCAAGTCCGCGAGGCCATTCTGAAGACGCTTGACGGCGGAAAAGATGCCTTCCGGCTTCGCCGCGCCAAGTACGGATTCTAGGAGACACCATGGACTGGCTGGACATACTGCAGCGCATCGACAAGGGCGAGGACGAGCTCACTGAGTTTGGCCGCTACCGTTCTTGGAACGAGAAAGATTGGCTCAAGACCGTGTGCGCAATGGCCAACAGCCGGGGTGGCCTTGTGATCCTGGGCGTACTCGATGATGGCGTCATCGACGGCGTGCCGCTCGACAGCGAGAAGGTCCAGGAGCGCCTGAGCAACTTCCTCCAGAATGGCCTGAGTCACCCCGTGCGCGCCCATCTTGGCCGTCACGAGGACCCCAAGGGCTGGGTCCACTGGATTCTGGTCGATCGGATGCGTGGCCCCGAGCCAATGAAGTACCGGGGCCGCGTGTACGTGCGGCGCGGACGCAGCTCTGATGAACCCGGGGCCACCGAGCTGCAGGAACTCTACAACGTCTTCGGGATCGTGCTCACCGAAGAGAGAATCATCCCCGGAACCACCGTCGCCGACATCGAGGCAGAGGTCTTCCGCGAGTACATGTTGAAGCGCGGTGTCGATATCGCCCAGGACACAGGTCTCTCTTTGGAGACCGACCTGCGCAACCGTGAGGTGCTCGACGAGGACATGGACGGACAGCAGCGGGCGACCCTGTTCGGCCTGCTCTGCTTCGGCCGTGCCCCGCAGGACCACGGCCCCACCAGAAACTTCTGGATTGACCTTGTCGCATACGCAGGCGTGTCGAGGGCCGACGAAGTGTTGAGCTCAGCCCAAGCGCGCGGCCGCCTGGATGAGCAGGTGAAGCGTGCGGAGGACTGGCTTCGCTCGCTCGGGCGTCAAGAGCGCTACCGGGGCTTGGTTCGAGAGGACCTCTGGATCGTACCGCAGAAGGCCGTTCGAGAGTGCTTGGTCAACGCGGTGGCACATCGCGACTACAGCATCCTCGGCGCTCGCATACTCGTCGAGGTCTTCGACGATCGCCTCGTGGTCACGAGCCCCGGCGCCTTGCCAAATCACAAGCGACCAGAGTCGGTGTTGGCCGGTGGGGTCCCGCGGTCGCGAAACGAGGCCATCGCGAACGTGTTGTTCGACCTGGGTCTGATGGAACAAAGAGGGAGCGGATACCCGCGGATTTCGCGAGAGATGAGGACGTTCAATGGGACAGACCCTCTGCTCGAACACGACGGGGACGAGCGCTGGGTGCGGGTCACTCTTTGGCGCATTGTACCCGACCAGGGGACCGAGTGACCGTGTGGCTGGAAAACAGCCCAGGGTCAGTCCGCGGTGACCGCCCTGGGTCGATCGAGGATCGCTCATGAGCGTGCGCCCCACCACCTTCTTCACCTTCGCCGCGAGCCGCTCCGAGCTCCTCACCGCCCTGTTCCAGCACCACCAGGGCATCGCCCAGGGCGAGCTGATGGCCCTCATCGAGCGCCACAGCACCGACGACGACCCATCCGTCTCCTACCAGTTCGACCAGCTCTGCACGCTCCGCATCTTGGAGTCCGCCCCAGCCGGTGACGCCACCTGGCAGCTCACCTTCCCCGTCCGCCAGCTCCTCGGCTTCTTGCTCCGTCAGCAGACGCTCACCGGGGCGACGGTGATCAACGCCTACGTCACCGAGATGGGCTCTCTCGCCAGTGATCTCGAGCTCGCCGCTGCTGACAATGACGCGGACCGAGTCGTCCGTGCCCTGGCCGATCTACAAGCCCCCCTGGAGCGGCTGCGCAACGACTCCGCCAACAACCGCGACCGCCTCACCACCGAGGCGCTGGAGATCAAAGGGGAGACCGAGAGAACGAGCGCCCGAGCCCGCTTCGAGCGTATCAACCCCCTCTGGAGCCGCTACCTGGTCCCCCTGCGCGAGGTCCTCGACACCGACGCCGCCATGGACGCGACCCTCGACCGCCTGGGTCGCGCGCTCGCAAGCGCCCGAGGCACCTTCGCGACGCGCACCAGCATCGATCAGGGTCTGCTCCGTGCACGCCGAACTCTGACCCGGCTCCGACGCTCGGTCTTCTCCGACCACGAGGAGAGCGTGC
>JAADHA010000624.1 GCA_013152105.1 Oligoflexia bacterium
CCAGGACGACCCCTACCAAGGCGACGGGCCGCACTGGGATGCGTGGAGCTGAGAGGGTGGGCGAGCGGGGGGCGGATCAGGCTCGCGAGGCTTGGCCCAAGTCTTGGAGCCCTGGCCGGCCGCCCCTGACGGGTTCTATGCCTGGTTCACAGAAAAGTTTGGCCTTGCTCCTGCACGGCCTGGTGTTCCAGGTGATGTAGATGGTGTGGGAGTCAGCCCCTTTTCTGACTGGCGACTGCTGTTGGGCGACCTTGCGGGTCAGAGACCGTCACGCTTCCCAAGGAATCGGTCCAAGGAATCGGTCCGCGCCCACGAGCGAGTGCCTCTGGCAGGTCTTTTCCTCGCTCCATTCCCTGGTCGTGGCCCTCCTGGGCTGGCCGGTGTGGCCAGTGTCCTGGGCCCAGTCTCCGCTGGAGAGCCCGGAGTAGCTGCTGCGATCGCTATAGTCGCTCGACCTCATCTTGGTGGATCCGCTCGTGCGTGCCCAGAATCCCGGAACCCGATCCTCGTCGCTCCGCCGATCTGGTGGGCGGGACTGGGCGTGGTCCTGCCTGGTGTTGCTGTGCGGCACGCTCATCTTGTGCGCCTACCTGTCTCTCCATGGCCACTACCGGATCGAGAACATCGACGACGCCTGGTATCTCTCCATCGCCAGGTCCTACCTCCACGCGGGCCAGCCCGACGACCCGGTTTTTGGCGGAAACACTGGCGGGGTCCAGCTCTTCGGCATGACCTTCGCGTACCTCTGGGGGGCGGTCTTGGACCGCGTGGGGTGGACCAAGAGCGCCGCCCACCTGCTGTCCACGGTCACGATGCTCGTCGGCGCGGGCCTGTGGTGGCGGGTCGCCCGGCAGGTGATCGGTGCCGGGCGCCCGGCCCTGGCTTTTCTCCTCCTGTTGCTGAGCAACGAGGCATTCTTCGCGGCGGCCAACCAGGCCCGGCCCGACACGCTGACCTTTCTCTTCGTCGCAGGCACGGTGGCGGCGGTGAGCAGTGAGCGCTTCTTCCTGGCAGGGCTGCTCGCGGTCTTGGCCTTCGAGTCGCACCCGGTCGGCATCGTAGCTGCCGTGATGGGGGGCGCCCTCTTGGCTGGCCGGGCCGTCGAGGGGCAGCTCAGGCCAGGGCTCTGGAAGCGCCGGGCTGCGCTAGGTCTGGCGGGGCTGGCGGTCGGTGGGATCGTCTACGTGGCGCTGCACTGGCGGTACTTCGGCGCCTACGGTGCGGTGGTGGGTGACAACCTGGCGCCCGGCAACTTCCTGTGGGTCTACTACTTCGAGATGACCTTCAGGCGACACCTGCCAGAGTTGGCTGTGCTCCTCGTCGCGGTGGGCCTGGCCACCCGAGCCCGAAGCTGGCGTCACACACCGGTCGTCAGCGCCATCCTGGCGGGTTCGGTCTTGGCTTCCCTGGCCTTCCCGCGGGCGAACTTCCACTACGCGGTGCTCGTCATGCCGGGCCTGCTGCTCTTCGTCGTCGCGCAGGCCGCGCGCCTGCGCTGGCTGGGAGGGCTGCTGCTCTTCCACCTGGGCCTGCTGGCGCCGCAGTATCTGTATCTCTGGGTCAACAACCGTGGCTTCGACATGGATCGCTACACGGCGACCTTGCAGCAGGCGGTGCCTGACGATGGGCTGCCCGTGCTCGGTCGACCCAACGCCTGGTTCGCCTTCCAGGGTCGCACCTTCATCGTCTACGACTATCAGCGCGACTTCGAGGATCTGGCGATCGCCGAGCTGTGGTGGATCGAGGAAGACACCTGGCAGGACTCGGCTTCGCCCGGGCTCCAGCGAGCGCTGGCTGAGGACTACCACGAGGTCGGCGTGCCGCGAGACCTGGGCCCGACAGACTCGCCCGTGCGCGTGCATCACCTGGTTCGTGTGCCGAGCCAGCCTTGACCACCACACCTGGCCCCCCTCGCAACCGGCAAGTCCTAGGCCAGCAGCGCCATCAGCTCGTCCCGAGTGACGGCTGTCGCCTGGTCGGCATCGCCCAAGGCGGCGTTGGCCAGGCGGCGCTTGCGTTCTTGCAAGGCCAGGATGCGTTCCTCGACGGTGTTCTCTGCCACCAGCCGATAGACCAGCACCGGCTTGTCCTGGCCGATGCGGTGCGCGCGGTCGGCGGCCTGGTCTTCGGCCGCGGGGTTCCACCAGGGGTCGAGCAGAAAGACGTGGTCGGCATTGGTCAGGTTGAGGCCCGTTCCTCCGGCCTTCAGGCTGATCAGGAAGACGGGCGGACCGTCGGGATCCTGGAAGCGGTCCACGACCTTCTGGCGGTCGCGCGTGCTGCCGTCCAGTCGCACGAAGTCAATGTCCGCGGTGTGCAGGTGGGGCTCGACTCGGTCCAAGAGGGACGTCCACTGGCTGAAGACCAGGGCCTTGTGTCCCGCGGCGAGCAGCTCGTCCAGGGCCTCCATCAGCACCCTGAGCTTGCTGCTGTGGTCGGCCTCTTGCCCTGGCACCAGGCCCGAGTGGCAGGACGCCTGGCGTAGCCGCAGCAGCGCCTCGAGCGCGGCCATCACGTTGGGCTTGCCCGTGCGTGCTCCCGCGACCTGGGCGACGATCTTCTCCATGGTCGCGGCTCGAACGGCGTCGTAGACCAGGCGCTCGTCGCGTGACAGCTCGCAGTAGAGGACGTTGTCGGTGCGTGGCGGCAGCTCGGGCGCGACATCTTCCTTCAGGCGGCGCAGCACGAAGGGCTTGATGCGCTCGCGCAGGTGGGCGGCGCTGCCGGGTTCGCCTCGGGCGATGGGCTTGGCGTAGCGCTCTTGGAAGTCGCGACGGCCCCCCAGCAGGCCGGGGTTGCAGAAGTGGATCTGGCTCCACAGCTCGTCGAGTCGGTTCTCGACCGGGGTGCCGGTCAAGGTCACCTTCCAGTCGGCGTTCATCTTGTAGGCGGCTCGCGCGACCTTGCTGTCCGGGTTCTTGATGGCCTGGGCTTCATCCAGAACCAGCGCCTTCCAGCCGCGATCCTTGAGCTTGTCCACGTCGATCCGCAGCACGCCATAGGTCGTCAGGACCACGTCCGCGGTCAGGTCCATCTTGCGCTGCGGCCCATGGTAGACGTGGACCTTGACGTTGGGGCGGAAGCGCGCGGTCTCCTTGGCCCAGTTGGGCAGGACGCTGGTCGGGCAGACCACCAGCGCGGGGCTCTCCATGGCGCAGAGCGCTTCGAGGGTCTTGCCCAGCCCCATATCGTCCGCCAGGATGCCACCCAGTCCGGCGCGCTGGAGGAAGCGCAGCCAGTTCACGCCTTGCTGCTGGTAGGGGCGCAGCTCGGCCTGCAGGCCCTCTGGCAGCTCGGCGTGGGGGATCCCATCGAAGCCGTCCAGCAGACTGCGGAGTTCTTCCAGTCCGGGGGGAGGAGGCTGGTCCAACTCGGCCGAGAGGCGGGCGAGGTCGAAGATGGCACCTCGAGCGACTTGCCCAGAGGCTTCGTCCCGCGCGGCGAGCAGGTCGGCGACCCGCTTGCCATGGGCCTGAAGCCACTCCCAGGGGATGGGAGCCCAACCTCCGCCGATCAGGGGCGCAAGCTCGGCGCCGTCTTGCCAGGCTTCCAGGACCCGCGAGGCGTCGGCCTCGCCCTCGGCCCCCTTGAAGCTGACCAACAGGCGATTCCCCTGGATGTGGACATCGGGCGTGAGGCTGGTGGTCTTGCGAAATTGGCGGTGGGCCGCGCCTTCCAAGGCGACGGAGCCATGGGATCCGCCTTGGAACTCGGCCAGGGTAGCCGCGAAGCGCACCGCGGACTCGCCCCGAAAGCGCCGCTCCAGCCCGACCGCCAACTGCAGCCCATCCCCCAGGCGTCGCACCAGTCGGCGCTCGGCTACTTCATCGCGGATGGGGACGGTTCCGCCCAGCAGCTTGAGTTCGCCCCGGTCCACCTCGGCCGAGGGCGGGTTTCCGTAGACCAGCCGCGGCTTGACGACCAGCTCTTCGGTGTTTCCCCAGGTCTCGATCAACAGCCGGGGTTTGATCTTCTCACTGGTCGGCAGCCGGCGGGTTCGGATCTCGACCGGAATACTGGCTTGGAGCGCGGGGATGGTCTCGCTGACCAACCGACCCACGTCGTCGGGTGGGAAGTGTACGCCGCGGGCCAGCAGGTCGCGCTTTTCCCTGGTGAGCCCTGCGGTACCGATGGGTCGGAGCGCGTCCTGGCAGAGCACGGTACCGCTGCCCAACACGGCGGTGATCGCCCGGTCCCGCACGATCCGCACCTTGAAGCCGGTGCCGTCGTCTTCCACCCGCCCGATCGGCACGACTGGCTGGCCCGAGGCGCGCACTGCTTCGCCGTCCAGGGTCAGGTCGGGTGCCCCTTGCAGCGCATCCCAGACGCGATGCGCCGCTTCTTTGGCGATTCGGTGGCCAAAGCGGAATCCCAGCACTCGCTCGATCTGGCGATCACAGTCGTCCACCAGGACGGCTCGGTCGCAGCGCAGCGCGGCGGCTGGGCCGCTGTTTCCGGGACGGTCCTGGTCGTCGACCCGCAACACCCGGTCGATGGTCAGCCCGTGGGCGTCTCGTCGCAGTCGGTAGCCCAGGTGCCCAACCGCCTTGGCGGCGGGTAGGGCGTGCTTGCTGCTGGAGTCGCTGCTGGAGTCGCTGCTGGATCCGCGATGCTGGTTCCAGATCGCGGCCGCGCAGATGTGGACGCAGGTCTCGGGACCGCCGCAGTCGCAGCCCCAGTCGCCATCCACCGGCCAGAGGAACACATCAAAGGCGCGCGAGGCACCCTTGATCACTACCTTGAAACGGAGCTCTTCTTGATCGCTGCCGTCGGCCAGGACGCTGCCGGAGCGCGCAAGGGTGACGCCACGGCTCCACACGCGTTCGTTTGCAGCATCGCGAATCTGGTCAAGCAGAGACATTCGGCGCCGCTAACCCGTCCAGAGCGCTCCGTGTGGCCGTGATCTTGCTGGACAGGGGGCGAAGGCACTATCGCCGGGCGAGGTGCTCGGAGCTCGAAACGCTGTCGCCGCCGGCCAGCGTGGCGGCGTTGGCTTGGGTGGTGACGACGCGCAAGGACAGCGTCACACCGACCAGCACGGCGAGNNCCAAGACATGATCGCTTCGGGGTTGATGCTTCGCTGCGACATGGTGACCTCGCTGGGTGGTGCTTCAGCCTAGCACGAGGGAGTGGTCTCCAAGTGTCTGCAATACCTACGTTGACAGCCTGTTACAGCGCGTTGCAGGCCGTGACCCGGGCACCGCTTCAGCCACCCCCGACCGCCGTGATTACGTCGACCCGATCGCCTGGCGAGAGATGCTGTTGCTTGTGCTGGCTGCGAGGCACGACTCGCATGTCCACCGCGACCGCGACGCCCTCTCGGCGCAGGCCGAGATCATCGAGCAGGTCTGCGATGCTCCAGCCCGCGGGTACCCGTCGCGACTCACCATTGAGGGTGAGCTCGATCTCCGACATGGCCGCCTCCAGGTCCGGTGTGCACCGGTGCGCAGGGATTTCACGACGCAGGCGGTAGCATAGCGGGGTGCTCGATGGGAGGTCCCATGCCCTCTGCGGTTGACAGATCCAGCAACTCTGCCCGGTGGTTCGTGCGGGGCGATGTCGACGGCTTCTTCGGGCTGGCGGTCGACAATCTGGTCCAGCTCCTGGTCATCGACGCGCTCTGCCGCTTCGTGCTGGGCTTCGACGCCACGCTGCTCTACGGCCACGTGCTGCCCGCCGCGGCGCTGTCGATCCTGGCGGGCAACCTGTTCTACTCCTGGCAGGCGATGCGCCTTGCGCGTCGAACCGGGCGTCGCGATGTGTGTGCGCTGCCCTACGGGATCAACACCCCCAGCGTCTTCGCCTATGTCTTCCTGGTGATGCTGCCGGTGAAGCTGGCCACCAACGATCCTGTTGCCGCCTGGCATGCCGGGCTGGTGGCGTCCCTGGGCAGCGGCATCATCGAGCTGTCGGGGGCGGCCTTTGCTGGCTGGCTTCGGCGAAACGTGCCTCGGGCCGCGCTCCTCTCGACGCTGGCCGGGATCGCCCTGACCTTCATCGCCCTGGGTTTCTTGTACCGGACCTTCGCCCACCCTCTGGTCGGCCTCTCGACCCTGGTGGTCGTCTTCCTGGTGTACTTTGGCCGCTTGCGCTTCAAGGGCGGCCTGCCGGGTGGGCTGGTGGCTGTGTTGATCGGTGTCGCCATCGCCTGGATCCAAGGCATCGCGCAGTACCAGCCGCACCCGCTCTCCACCTGCCCCTGCAGGTGATTGGCGAGCTGGTCGATGCGCTGACGGGCCCCTACTTCATGACCTATCTCTCGGTCATCGTGCCCATGGGGCTGTTCAACCTGATCGGGTCGCTCCAGAACCTGGAGAGCGCCGCGGCGGCCGGTGATGACTACCCGACCGCCCCCTCGCTGGCCGCCAACGGCATCGGCACGCTGGTCGGCGCACTCTTTGGCAGCACCTTCCCGACGACCATCTACATCGGTCACCCTGGCTGGAAGGCCCTGGGCGCGCGTATCGGCTACTCCTGGCTGGACGGGATCTTCGTGACCCTCTTGTGCATGACGGGCACGCTGGGCTGGATCGCATGGGCCGTGCCCATCGAGGCTGGCATGGCGATCGTGTTGTGGATCGGAATCGTGATCACCGCCCAAGCCTTCCAGGCGACCCCACGCGCCCACGCGCCGGCCGTGGTGGTGGGGATCTTGCCAGGGGTCGCGGCCTGGGGTGCCATGATGATCAAGGCGGGTGTTCGCGCATCGACCGAGGTCTCGGGCACGCCGCCGGTCTTCGGCGAGGCCCTGGGCGTTGCCTTGACCCGCAGCGATGTCTACGCCGCGGGTGCCTTCAGCCTGGAGCAGGGCTTCATCTTGACCGCGATGGTGCTGGCCGCGACTGTCGTCGCGATGATCGAGGGCCAATTCCGCAGGGCCTCGGCCTGGTTGTTCGCGGGCGCCGCGCTGTCGGCCGTGGGCCTGATGCACGGGTGGGCCTGGGGCGTCGCCGACACGACCATGGCGGTCGGCTTTGGCGTGGCTGGCGAGACCGCGGTCGCCTATGCCGTCGGAGGCGTGTTCTGCCTGTTGGCTCCGCTGGTCGGGCGTCGCGACACCTCTGTCGGCCATTGACCCGACTGTGGTGGTTCCGGTCGATTAGGTTGCCTGGAGCCACGCGGACTCGAACCCGCCCCGGAGGTCCCATGACGCTGACCCTCGCCCTGCTCGCCCTCGGCTGCACCCAGCCCGATGCGACGCCCCCACACACGCCCGGTTTCGAGGACATCAATTTCGCGGTGGACGGCTTTGTCGACATCATCAACCGGGTGGATGTGCTCGACGCCGCCCAGGAAGAGACCCTCGGTGGCGCTCCCCTCGACCTGTCGACCGCGACCGACATCTTCAGCCTGAACATCACCAGCGACGAGATCCAAGCCCTCGACGACCCGCTGGACACCACCGACGATGTCTACAGCAGCCTGGTGGTGGGCGTCGCCGCGGCCGGGGCGGTCGACCTGGCCCTGGCCATGCGCATCGGTGCGATGACAAACACCCTGCAGACCATGCAGACCGCGGCGATCAACGAATACCAGGCCTGGCAGTGGTCGGGCAGCAAGAGCGTGACCAACGACCAAGGCGTCACGGTCACCGCCCAGCTCAATATGGCCTGGGTGGGCACCGGCTGGCTGGTCGAGGTTCTCCAGACGACCCAGGACGGCCAGTATGATCACACCGTCTGGTTCAACGGCTACTACCAGGCCGATGGGGGCCTGGGCTGGTGGGACTTCTACCTCAATGGCGGGGTGGAGATGACGATGGAGTGGTTGGGTGATCGCGGCGATGGTCAGGTCGAGATGTACTGGCCGACCGGGGACTCCGAAGACGACCGGATGTGGTACGAGTGGGGTGCTGATGGCAGTCTGTTGGTCAAGTGGAGCGACTCCCAGCCCCCACCCAACGCCGCTGAGATCACCATGGCCCAGGTCGACGCAGACCAGAGCGGTCAGGGAACCCTTCCCAGCTACAACGACAGCCAGACCGCGTGCTGGGACGCCAACCTGGAGAACGCGACCTGCTCCACCGGCAGCACGACCACCGGCAGCACGACCACCGGCAGCACGACCACCGGCAGCACGACGCCCTGATCAGCGCTTTGTGGCGTCGATGAGCAAGGCCCCCGCTTCACGATAGGCCAGGTAGAGCGCGTAGTCTGGCCAGTAGCGGCTGGGCTTGAACTGGTCCTGGGAGATGACCGGGCGGCGGTCGAGGACTTGGCGCCACACGACATCCTGCCACCCCGCCTGGCGGGCCAGGTCGCCATATTGGTCGGCGGAGAGCAAGTGGACATCCACATCCAGGGCTTTTACCCAGGGATGGCTGCCGCGGTTCTCGAGGTACAGCTCGACCATGATCCCAAGGCGGGCGCCAGGCTTTGCGACCCGGTACCACTCCACCAGCGCCGCCCCCGGGTCTGGGTAGTAGTAGAGGCTCTCGACGCTGAGGACGTGGCTGACGCTGGAGTCTTCCAGGGGAAGTCGCAGCCCGCTGGCGACGTGAAAGGCAAACCGCGGGTCGTCTCGGCAAGCCTGTCGAGCTTGGTCGATCATCTTTGGCGAGACATCGACCCCGGTACCGAAGCCGGCGCCCCGATCCACCATCCAGCGTACGGCCCAGCCGTTGCCGCAGCCCACGTCCAGGGCCCGATCAGCCTTGGACAGGTGCCAAGCATCCAAGAGCTGACCGGTCGCGTCGCGGTGACCGATGGCCATGGACTCGCCGCGTCCCGCCAGGGCCCAGGTGTCGAATTCGGCGGCCGCAGCTTGCTCGATCGGGGTGCCTGTCGACATCTTGGTTGTCCATGGAGAGCGTTGATCGGGTTGGGCTAG
>JAADHA010000306.1:0-1750 GCA_013152105.1 Oligoflexia bacterium
CACAGCATGGAGCCGCCTTGCGACCCGCCACTGCAGCCGCAGGCCCCGCCTTGGCCGGACGCCGAGACGCCGCTGTCCCCGCCGCCCGTGTCCCCACCGCCCGTGTCAGGGGTCTGGGTCGGGGCCTGGTAGGTGGTGCCCGTGTAGATGAACACCGTGCCCAGGCGATCCTCGTAGGCGTCGCTGCCGGTGTTGGGAGCGCCGATGGCCACGTCGGCCCGGTCGTCTCCGTTGATGTCGCCCAGGCCAAGGACCGCTTGCCCGTAGCCGATCCAGACGTCCCCATGGTCAGCGGCGTCCTGGTCGCTGCTGCCCTGCCAGGCCGGATCGCTGCCCAGTCCGTCGGCGCTGCCCATGAGCAGCACGGCCCCGCCTTCCAGGCGCTCGCCATCCTGAAAACCGGGACGACCGGCCAGGACATCGGCAAACCCGTCCCCATCGACATCGCCGACCACGGCCAGGGATCGGCCCAACACGGTGCCATCCACAGGGTCCTGGTAGGTCCAGGTCGCGGGCGCCGTCGGGCCGCTTGTCGCGCCCGCCCAACCCAAGACGCTGCCGACAGCGGACGTGACGGAACCCTCGCCGTCCGCCCCGACGAACACGTCGTCGAAGCCGTCGCCGTCGATGTCTCCGTCGATGTCTCCGTCGATGTCTCCGTCGATGTCTCCGCCCGTCGCAGCCGCTGGGATGGTTCCAGCCAGCGCGGCCCCAAAGCCCGCAGCACCGCTGGGGTAGGCCAGCGTGTAGGTGGGGGAGGAGAGCGGGCCGGTGGGGTCGCCGCGGAAGATCGTGACGGCTGATGGGGTGTCGCCATCACTGCCTGGTCCGCTGAGCAGGTCGGCCAGACCGTCCCCGTCCACATCGCCCGCCGCTGCGACCAGGGTTCCGACGCGGTGATCGTCATCTCCGGAGAGGACCACGGGGTCGGCGTCGAGACCTGTGCTGGCTCCGAAATAGACCGTGATCTGGCCGCTGTCGCCGCCGGATCGGTTCCCGATCGCCAGCTCGGCGTAGCCGTCGCCGTCCATATCACCGACCAGCGCGATGCTGTGCCCGAATGATCCTCCGCCCCCGTTGACGCTCCAGTCGGGGGCGGTGGATGGCCCAGTCTCGCCGCCCAGGTAGAGGTCCACTTGCCAGTCCTGGTAGGTGCTGGCCACAGCGATGTCGTCAAAGCCATCACCATCGACATCTGCGCCACCGGCCAAGGCCCCGCCGTAGTGGCCGAGATCACGGGTCCCCACCACACTCCAGGACTCGGCGGTGTAGCCGCTATTGTCGCGGTCCGCGAGGTAGAGGGCCGCGCGCCCGCGGGAGCTGCCATCGCCTGCGTCGTAGGGTGCGCCAACCAGCAGGTCGGGCTTGCCGTTGAGGTCCACATCGCCCGCACAGGCCAGGACCGACCCGAAGTCAGAGCCTGGCCAGGAGCCGGTCAGGGTGTCGGAGAGCTCCAGGGGTTCCGAGGGCAGCGCCCAGGACGTGCCTGTGGCCAGCAGAAATAGGAAAGACCCGTCGTCTCCCGGGTGGGACAGCCTATCCGATGGGGCCCTCTTCAGGCTGCCATAGCCCCACAGGGCCCAAGAATAGTACACTGCTTGCGAGCGCCACGGCTAGGAGGTTCAGACGCCGACCCTTGCGATCATTGCTGAGTCATGCACCTGGGCCCGCAGTCCCGGCGACATGCTGGCTGCCCTTCCAGATCTGGCCGGTACGCTGCCTCCGCTGGTCGCGCTGGTGGGCGCCGAAG
>JAADHA010000306.1:1763-6802 GCA_013152105.1 Oligoflexia bacterium
CCTGGTGCTGGCCGAGCCGGTCGTGTCGCATGTGTTGGGGCTGGTTCTGGCGGGCCTCGATGGCCGACCGGCGACCTCGCCAAGAGAGTCTGAGCTGGTCGCGCTGCTGGTGCGTCTGACCGTAGAAGCCTGTGCCGGTGAGCTTCGGGCCGCGGCCGTTCCCTCGCTCTCCATGGTCGCCATCGCGGTGGCGACCATGCGGTCGGAGCTGGGCGAACTGGCTGACTCGTTCACGCTCTCTCCGGCAGTGTTGAGCCACGTTCAGGTCTTGCGTGAGCGGATTCGCGCCGCCCAGCCGGTCGAATTGGGGCGGGTCATGCTGGACGTAGCCAGACGGCTTCAGCTCACGCTGGACTGGGTGGATGATGGCGTGGGTCAACTCGATGGTCTGTCACGTGCCTGCGCCCTGGCCCGGTCGATCCTGGATGATGGGCTGCTGCTGGCCATGCCCCGTGGGCCCGTTGACCGGGCCGTGGCCTGTGGGCTGGCGGCTGCGGCGGGTCTGGTGCTCGATGAGGACACAGCGGCCGCCGCGCTGGCCGATCCCCTCGCGTCGAAGGACAGCGAGGGTGCGCCTTTTCGGGCCGCGTTGCGGCGCTTTGATGTCGCCAGGGCCTTGATCGACCACCTGGCCTTGCTGGCGCCTGTCGGCGATGGCGGTTGGCGGTGTGGGGCTCTCCGGGTCCCCGACAGTGTCCAGGCGACCTTCCTTGTGCCCCGTGGCACGGGTCCGGTGACGGGCTTTGTGGTCGCGATCCATGTTGAAGGTGTTGTGGCTGCCATCGAAGGAATGGGGCGCGGCGTCGACCTGAGCTTGTTGATTCAACGCGACTGGCGGCTGTTGGTGGACCGGGTTCCCCAGGGCCTGCATGTGCGCCAGGGGGGCGTGTGGATCAGCGTCTTTCGCGACGGCCTGGCCGCGCTGACTTTCGCCCGGCAGGCGGCGAGAACGATGTCGGGGCCCCGCAGGCTTGACTCGCTTGGGACCGGCCCTGCTCTGGATCTGGACGACTCGGTGCGAGTGGATGCGGCGCTGACGCTGGGACCCATCTCGGGTGGCACGGATGGGTGCTCCCTGTCTGTGCAGGGCGCGGTGGTGGGCCGGGCCTGCGCCTTGGCTGCCGCGGCCCCCTCGGTCTTGAAGCGGCTGCAGGATCTGGAGGGGACCACTCCCACCGTCGTGCGTTGCGGACCGGCTGCCAGTGATGAGATCGCCGCGTTGTTCAAGAATGAAGCGGACCTGGACGTGCTTCCCATTCCAGACCAGGCTGACTGCGGTGGCCTCTTCATCCGTGGATTGTGGAGGACCGGGTCGGGTCAGCGGGTCCTGGTCGGTCGCGATAGCGCCGTCCTGATCGAGCTTGCGCCGGGCCAACTCGATGCGTTCCTGGCCAGTAGGGCCGATCACAGCGGCGGCAGTCGGGACGGGTACGCGCCAGTCTCGGGCGGCGCCGATGCCTCCGCAGATGAGGAAGTGCTCTTTTCCCAGGACCGCATCACGATCTCGACGGATTCCGACCAGTCGGTCCTGGACAGCAGCCTGGAGTCCTTTTTCGATGAGCAGTTGGTGGATCGACGCGTTCAGACCACCGGTTCAGGCAGGCGTGGCAACCCCGATAATGGACTGCCCGCCTGGGACGCCACTGGATTCACCTTGCCGGAGTATTCCCAAGAGATGGACGCCGACGAGCTGCTCCCCCAACTCGACGAGACGGCCGACCCGAACTCCTACTCGCTGGAAGTCGACGACGACTACGGCTTTGAGGAAGACCTTGCCCATGGGTGGCACCCCGTGCGACAGGGTCCAGACCCGGACAGCGTCTCCGACCCTACGACGGATCACCACCAGCTCCCCTCTGCTGATCACGAGGCCGTGGATCCTGTGCAGCCGGGGCGGTTTCATGACTCGCCGGAAATGGAAGCGCTGGACTTTGATGTCTTTGCCTGGCCCAAACCCGAGCCCGACCAAGCTGAGCCAGCGAGTCCACAACCTCAGGACTCCGAACAGCCAGGACCACAGCAGGCTGCCCGGATCGCATCCCAGCCCGCATCCCCGCCCGGCTTTCTGCCAGTGAACGATGCCCAGGTCGACATCCAAGACGACGCTGAAGACAGCGCTGAAGACAGCGCCCCTGCCGATGCCCCTGCCGATGCCCCTGGACCGGTGAGTGAGTCCGTGAGCGTGGCGGTCAGCAGTGATGATCTCTTCCACCTCTTCGGCGGATATGTGGTGGTGGCGGCCGAGGCGGGCAGGGTTCGGTTTGGCCTCCGTGATGGGGCACTGCTAAGGGACTCGCACACCTATGATCGTGGCGAAGGCGGCGCGGCCGCCTATCGCTCCTTCGTGCAGGCAAAGGTTGCAGAGAGCTTCGTTCCGCGCTTGGATCTGTGGAGCCCCCTTCTCGTCGAGGACCGGCCCGAGCCTCTGGATCCCCACCTCCTCAAACTCGCCTGCGCGTCAGTGCTTCTGGAGTGACGATGAACCCTCTGATTCGTACCCCTGTCACAGCCTCTCTTTTGCTCGCCGCCTCCCTGTTGTTTACGGGCGCCCTGGCTGCCTGTGGGGACAATGGCAGCGGCGGTGGTGGCTTGCCCGTTGGTGAACCGCCTGATGTGGCAGGGGACTACCAGGTGACCCTGGGCGGCACCACCGGATGCGAGGGCGCGTCAGGCTGGATCAACGACTGGGCGACGGGGCCGCTGGGGATCGACGGGACCAACGGATCCCTGACCTTCGACTTTTACGATGGCATGGTTTTCGACGGATCGGTCGACAGTCTGGGCCGCTACCAGTTCACGGGCACGGTCACCTACAACAAGGCCCAGCTCGATGTCAGCAACGAAGGTCAGTTCGAGATCGATCCCGACTTTGATGGTGAGCGCTGGCTTCTCACTGGGGACTTCTCGGTCGTGGTGGATGACGACGAATTCACCGGCAACAACTGCACGATCACCGGCCCGGTCCAGGCGATCGAGCTGGTGGGCTTCTGAGGTGGCGATGATTCCTGGTGCCTGGCTCTCCCTGTTGCTTGCCGCCCATCCCGCGCTCGCCGCTGATCTGGCGCTTGGGCTGGGCGCGGACTTCGTCTCGGACCCCAGCGATCGGGTGGAGCCCCTGTCAGACTCGCGGGCTGGCCTGGGTGGCCAACTGCGCGTGCCCTTTCGGGTTGGCCTGGGGCATGGTGCCTGGCTGCGCGCATCTCTTCACAGCAGCCTGAGCCGTGGGCAGGACCGGGTCGAGTGGACGCAATCCGGTGGCACGGCGACCTTCTACAGCGACGATCACCTGACCTTGGTCAACAGCACCGCGCTGATGGTGGGCCCGCAGGTCGACATTGGCCACTCCGACACGGTGCGACCCTACCTGGGCGGCCAACTCGGTGCCGCCCTGGTGACCGACTGGCACAGCTTCCACGGGGATGCCGCGGTGCTCTTGGACCCATCCCAGGGCGACGTGACATCCGGGGCCTATCTCGACCCCTTCACCCGCCAGTTGGCCCCGATGGTGGATGTCTTCGCCGGTGCGCGGTTTCTCCCCAGCTCGCCAGTCGCCATCGAGGTCGAGGCGGGCTACACCCTCTCCTTCCTCGATCAGGCCGCCTTGAAGAAGTCTCGCCCGGAGCTCGACGCCGTGCGCATGGCCTACGGGCTCAATGCCATCCGAGTGGGCTTGGCGGCAGTCTTCTCCCTCTGAGACTCTGGACCACTCGCCATGAAGCTCTACCGCCTCAAGATCCCGACCATTGCCCACGACGTGATCGAGCACCTCACCCAAGAGGGCATGATCGAGGTGACCGGCGAAGGGCGTGCCGAAGCCGAGTTGGACCTGGTCGCGGTCATGGAAGAGTATCTCAACCGCGACACCGAACTTCGAGAAGCGGTTCGCGAACACATGTCCCGGCACTCGGTGCCCTACGACCAGTATGGCAAGATCCGCGGGCAGCTCGCGGGATCCATGGGCCACCCGACCGGCGACGATGTGGAACGCTTCGTGGCTCGGCAGTTCGTGGAGAACTTCATGATCTCCCGCTGGGTCGAAGAGGTCTATGCCGAAGACGAAGTGCTCTACCGGACCGTCATGGACCTTCTGCGCGGCCACAGCGTAGACGAGCACCTGTTGAGGGACGAAGCCCGCGAGAAGATCAAGAACGTGCGCGAAGGCACCGTCGACTACGAACTGGCGCTGTCCCACGCGATGCGTGAAGTGAAGAAGCGCCACGGACTGATCCGCTGACCCTGACCCTGTGCCTGTGCCTGTGCCTGGCCTTGCTGGGGTGCCAGGACGACGCCCCGCCCCCGCCAGAATTGGATCGGGCGGCCGCCGAAGCAGCGGCTGAGCGGCTTGCATCCCAGCAGTCGTCCACGCCTTCACAGACCCCGGCGGTGGCCAAGCCCGTGCTAGCTGAGCCGCCGGTTGACGCAGAGCCGGTGCAGGTCGTGCTGGTGTGGCAGGGCATCAGCTCCCTGCACAAGAGCTTCTTCTCGAACAGCCAGGCGACCACCGCCTTGTCGCTGGGCCTGGCCGGGACGGTGCAGGGGCCCGCCAACATCTATGTGCGCTACGACAGCGTGGAATTCCTGGGCACCATCCGCCTGCAGCTCCGGCCGGGCACCTTGCGTCTGGTCGTCCGGCACGACGGCGATTTGATACGGCTGTCGGACCTGGCGCCAGTGACGCGGGCACTGGCGGCCTACCGCAGCGCCGTGGCCAGCCACTACGACATCCGAGTCGAGAGCTTTCGGGTCGGCATCGAGAGCTTTCGTGGGCCGACAAGCTGCATCTTCGGAGTGGCCGGCACGCCGCCTCCTGACGGGTCCCTGCTGTCGCCCTGTGTCCAGGTGGACGGCGTCGAACACTGCGGTCGACCGGAAGTCGGGGGCATTCGTTTTGAACCGGCTGTGGCCCGCGCCGTGCGGCGGTGCCTGGATCTGTGAGCGCCCTGGACCCCGGGGGCTCACCCTCGGAGACGCTCGCCGGGAGGATCGCGTTCCACCACCTCCCGGGCTTCTCCCTTGACGAGGTGGGCGCAGAGGCGCTC
>JAADHA010000375.1 GCA_013152105.1 Oligoflexia bacterium
TACAGCCGCGCCGCAGCGATGGCCGCACGGGCTTTCCGGGTCGACGCGGCCAACGTACCCGCCTTCTTCGACGGGTCGCTGCCCCCGCCGCCGCGGGACGAGACCCGGCAGCCGACCGTGACCCTGGACGAGCTGGGACGCTTCCTGGCCCACCCGGTCAAGTTCCTGCTGCGCGAGCGGCTGGGGCTGCGGCTGGATGACTGGTCGGAGACGATGGTGGACCGCGAGCCGGTCGAGTTGGACCACCTTCAGCAGTACCTGCTTCGCGAAAAGCTGCTGGACGCCGTGGCGGAGGGCCGCCCGACCGGCGATCTGCTGGCGGCCGAGCTGGCGGCCGGCGGAATGGTCCCGGGCCTGCCTGGAGAACGCATCTTCCAGGGTCTGCTTGGGGAAGCGCGCGCCTTTGCGGCGGCCTTGCAGAACAAGCAGCAAGGCGATGCTTTGCCGCCCCTGGTCGTCGACCTCGACGTGGCAGGTGTGCGCGTAGTCGGCACGGTGGGGGATCTCTGGACCGAGGGTCGGATCCAGGGTCGCTACGCTGGTCTCAGGCTCAAGGACATCATGCGCGCCTGGGTCTCACACCTGCTCATCTGTGCCGCGGGGCCTGGCTCTCCAGAACACCCCGGCCTCACCTGCCGGACCACCCTTCTCTCAAAGGGTAGCAAGGGCCGGCTCGCACAGTGTTCACTTGGTTCGGTCGCCGCGCCCACCGACCGGCTGGCAGAGCTGGTCAGCCTGTGGAAGATCGGCCAGCAGTCTCCGGTGCGCTTGTTCCCCCAGGGGGCGATGGCCTGGCTGGACAGGGTCTGGCACCCAGGACGGACGCCCGCCGACCAGGTGAGGCAGAAAGCCCTCGACAAGGCCCGGGGCGGCTGGAATTCCACGAAATACGCCATGGGGGACGACCAGGACCCCTGGCTGAACCAGCTCTTTGCGACCGTGGACGATGCCTACCAGGGGGGTGAAGAGTTGGCCTTCGCCAACCTCGCAGACCGGGTCCTCGCCCCCATCGCCGTCGCAACCGGGGACTGAACAATGAGCACCGAGATCCTGCCCTTTGACCCGGTGGATTGCAGCCTGGACGGGCTGACCCTGGTAGAGGCCAGCGCTGGCACCGGAAAGACCTGGAGCATCGCGACCCTGGTCGTCCGCCTGGTGCTCCAGGCCGGACTGCGGGCCGACCAGCTCCTGGTCGTGACATTCACCCGCGCCGCCGCCCGCGAGCTCCGCGACCGCGTCCGAGCCCGGCTGCGTGAGGCGCTGGACGCCTGCCAGCCGGGTGCCGAAGCCAGCGATGCACAGCTCGAACGGATCGTCACCCCATTCCGAGCTCGGGAGGACGCTGTCGGGCGGCTGGCGAGCGCGCTGCGCGATCTGGACCAGGCGGTGATCACGACCATCCACAGCTTCTGCCAGCGCGCCCTCTCGCGCTGGGCCTTCGAGAGCGGCGGTCGCTTCGGTCTGAGCCTGGATGGGGACCAGGCCGAGGCTCGCGAGGATCTGGCCTATGACTGGTGGGTCCGGCTGCGCACGCGGGCGGACCCGATGGAGCTGGCGGCCCTCGATGCGACCTCGCTAGCGACGTTCGATAAGGTGCTGGAAGAGGCGGGCCGTTTCCATGATCTCCAAGTGCTGCCACCGGCCGAGGAACTCCCTTGTCTGACCGATGTCGCTGAGGATGTGGCGCGGGCTCGAGATGCCATCGTCACGCTGTGGGCGCAGCAGGACTGCCGAGAGGCCGCCATCGCCGTCCTCGAAAAGACGGGGGTGGTCAACGCGCACTCGCTCAGGCAGCGCACCCGCCAGGATCTGTACCAGGCGCTCGACCAACTCGGCGAGCTCGACCCAGCCACCGGGACGCTCCAGGACATCTGGGCGACGAAGTATTGGAGTGGCTTTGATCGCGCCCATGACGGCAAGATGATCAGGCGGCTGGACCTGGTGCTGGCCGACCCGGTCTGGGCGGCCCTCGCCACGCTGCGGGCGTCGCTCGATGCACGGTCTCATGCACAGCAGCGGTGGGTGACGCAGCAGCTCGTGGCCCTGGCTCAGCAGGGCGCCCCGGCGCTTCGCATGGCGCGCCGGGCGCGCGGGGTCCTTGACTTTGGCGATCTGATACTCGAGCTGGACGCGGCGCTCCAGTCCGCTCGGGGGGCCGAGCTGGCCAGGGTCATCCGCACCGAGCTGCCCTGCGCCCTCATCGACGAGTTCCAGGACACCGACCGTTCGCAGTACCGGATCTTCCAGCGTATCTATCTGGACACCCAGGGCGCGGGCTCTACCCGCACGCAGGACGGCAGCCGCCTCTTTCTGGTCGGAGACCCCAAGCAGGCGATCTACGCCTTCCGTGGCGCCGACATCCAGGGCTATCTGGAGGCCGCGAAGGACGCGTCCAGCATGCGGCGGACAATGCGCCGCAACTGGCGCAGCGATGGCGACCTGGTCAAGGCCCTCGGGCACCTCTTTGGGCGGGTCACGCGGCCCTTTGGCTACGACGAGATCGACTACGTGAACGTGGACGCCGCCGCTGCGGCCCGGCGGGGCAGCTTCCCACGGGACGGCGCGGCCCCGCTCCAGCTCCGCTTCGCCGAGCACATCCCCAAGAACGGGCGGGAGACGGCCCACACCAAGGACTGGCTGCGCGAAACAGCCTATGACGCGGTGGCGGCCGAGATCGTCCGGCTGCTCGACGGCCAGTCGCACATCCCGGATGGCCGAGGCGCACAGCGGCCGGTGCGTCCACGGGACATCGCGGTGCTCTGCGGGTGGAGCGTCGATCTGTGGGCCATGCAGCAGGCCCTCCGCGGGCGAGGGGTCCGCGCCGTGTTGCTCAGCGATGAGGACGTCTGGGCCTCGCCACAGGCGGCGGCCCTGATCACCCTGTTGCGGGCCGTGATGGAGTCCGACCGCGAGGCCCTGGTCCGCACCGCCCTGGCCGGGGCCATCCTCGGGCGAACTGCCGCCGAGATCGTGGCGATCACCGAGCAGGAGCGGGTGCCAGAGGGCGTCGCCCTTCCCTTCTTCTCGACCTGGGACGACGGGGTGAACACCTTGCGCGCGTTTCGTGGGGCCTGGGAGGATCACGGCCTGCTCCGCGCCTTCCGCTCCCTGCTCGCGACGGGGGACGTCCTGGAGCGCCTTCTGGCGGGGCCGGAGGGCGAGCGCGCGCTGACCAATCTGCAGCACATCGTCGAGCTGCTTCACGAGCTGTCGGTGCGCGAGCACCTCGGTGTCGCCGGCCTCCTCGCGCGGCTGGAGCGCAACCGCGAGCAGTCCAAGGACCGGACCCAGGCCGAGGACGCCATGCTTCGGCTGGAGAGCGACGAAGACGCGGTGATCCTCTCGACGATCCACCGCGCCAAGGGACTGGAGTACCCGGTGGTGTTCCTGCCGAGCCTGTGGACCAAGACGCACGCGCCTCGTGGGGGCGAGCCGGTGATCTTCTACGACAAGGGTCGGATGAGCATGGATCTCGGTTCGCCCGATCTCCAGGAGCACGGCATGGCGGCCATGGAGAAGTCCTGGACGGAGCAGATGCGACTGCTCTACGTCGCCCTCACCCGCGCCCGCCACCGCGCCGTCGTGCTCTGGGGGAGCACCAGGGACATGGAGAGCTCGGCCATGGCGGCGCTGCTCCACGGACCAGGCACACAGCAGCCGCTCAATCTCGACGCGGTCATGGAGCGGGTGAAGTCAGCGACGGACTCGCTGATCACCGCGGATCTGGACGCCCTGGAAGCCGAGGCCGAGGGCAGCATCGCGTGGTCGAAACTGGACTTGTCGGCCGGCGATCACTTCGATCGATCGGTCCAGGCCGGCATGGACCCTGTTCCGCGCACCTTCACACACCAGGTGCCGGCGCTCTGGCGCACCTCCAGCTACTCTAGCCTGGTTCGCCGAGCGCATGACGCCGCAGCCGAGGTCGAGCGCATGGGCGGGACGGACGAGGAGGATGTGGACATCCTGCCTGGTCAGGGGGACCAGGACGAGCCTTGCCTGCTGCTCAGCCTGCCGAAGGGGGCTCAGACCGGGACGGCCATCCACGAGGTGCTCGAACACGTCGACTTCCAGCTCGCGGTGGGCCAGGACGGGCCCACGACGCACCTGGTGGACCAGGTGAAGCAGCGCCTGGCCGAGCACCGGGTGGGTGACGCGTCGCAGGCACAGAGCGTGGCGCTGGAGCTTCAGCGGGTTCTTCGGACAGAGCTATCCAACGGCGTTCGTCTCGCAGATCTTCGCGGCTCGGACCGCCTCAACGAGCTGTCCTTCCTGCTACCGGTGGGGCCGACCCTGAGCCCAGGCCGCTTGGCGGACGCGCTGGCGGTGGGAAGCGACGGGGACCCGCTCATGCAACAGGCCGCCGACCGGGTGGGCAAGCTCGGCTTCATGAGCCTGCAGGGCTACCTGACGGGCTTCATCGACCTGCTCTTCCGCCACGACGGACGCTTCCACGTCGTCGACTACAAGACCAACCACCTCGGCGACACGCTGGGTGCCTATGCTCCTGCCCACCTGGGCCACGCGATGCTGCACGCCAATTACCTGCTCCAACTCCACCTCTACGTGGTCGCCACCCACCGCTTCCTACAGGGGCGGGTGCCCGGCTATGCCTACCAGACGCACATGGGGCCGGCGATGTACCTCTTCCTCCGCGGCATGACGCCGAAGACCGGGCCCGCCCTCGGCACCTTCCGGGTGGACGTGCCGCAGGCGCGGGTCGACGCCCTCGACCGGCTCTTCGCCCCCCCCGCGATGGAGGGCGCATGACCGCTCCGCTCAGCCCACAGACCCTGGAGACCCCAAAGAGCGCGCAGGCCCTTGGGGACCTGCTCTGCCGCCTGCCGCTGGCCCCGACGGCCCGGGCCTTCGCGGCGTGGTGTGGCCGGCAGCAGCTCGCCTTGACGGAAGAGCCGGAAGACTTGGTGGCCACCCTCGCTCAGGCCCTGCTGGTGGCCTTGGGCGGCGCGGCGGTCTGCCGCGATCTGGCGGACGGCCACGTCTGCGTGGACCTGGCGGCGCTGGCCGG
>JAADHA010000346.1 GCA_013152105.1 Oligoflexia bacterium
CATCGAAGTCCGCTGTGCCAGCGGTCAGGCGTTCCTCGCCGTACCGGACCCACAGGAAGACGTGACTTGGTTCTACCAGCTCGACAAGCACGGCCAGCCACTCGCCGACGCAAACGCAGAGGGTGCCCGATGACCCGCCAGCTCGCTCTCGCCTGCCTCACCGCCCTGCTGTCCAGCGGCTGCTACAAGATCGACTACGTCGCCGGCCCCAGCAACCCCATGCCTCAGTCCACCCAGTGGCATCACATCGGTATCTTTGGCCTGATCGAGTTCAGCGCGCCGGTGCGCCTGGACCAGATCTGCCCCAATGGCTTCGCACGGGTCCACAACGAGATCAGCGTCGTCAACGGCCTGGCCATGTTGGCGGTCAACGCCGTGACTGTGGGCACCCTGGGGTGGGCCTACCAACCCCACACCGTCCAAGTCTACTGCAGCAGCGGCCAAGCCTACAATGTTCAGCTCAACGGCGACGGGCTGGCGATGTCCGCCCAGCGCGTCGACCCGGTCGAAGCTGCCGCACCCGCCGAATAGAGACCGCAGCGGGGCCTACTCAGCGACCCAGCCATCGGGTCCGGGTAGCAAGCGCATGCCGTAGCGATCCTCGACCGGGCCCAGGCGCTGCTCCCAGGACTTGCGATTGAAGCGCCGCGCCCCGTTGACGGCGCTCATCACGTTGCCACCGTAGAAACCGGTCTGGAAGACCAGCACCAGGCCCATCCCGAACCAGGCCTGGCGGCGCCCCAGCTCGACCGCGCTGGCGGCCAGCAGGCCGTTGACCACCAGGGCCGACACCCCCTCGCCCCATCTGCCCGCATAGGCCTGGCCGCTGCCGGGGAGCAGGGCCGAGAAGATCCCGGCGGCGGCGGGCGAGCGAGCGGGAACCCGGCCCCAGGCGCGGACCTCGGCGGAGGCCTGCTGGGCCTTGGCAGACAGCCCGCTGTCGGCCGGCACCGCGTCGAAGCTTTGCAGGGCCCGAGGCAGGTCATGCTGGTGGAGAGCGACGAAGGCACCGAGATAGCGGGCGTCTGGCGAGGAGAGCGTTGCGAGCACCGCCGAAGCTGGGAGCAAGTGCTGGTCGTGCACCAGGCTGTAGGCCAGCCCCAGCCTGGCATCCGGCACATCTCCCAGGGCCGCAAAGTGCTGGGCCGCGTCTGCGTAGCGGTCGGCTGACCACAGCAGGGCCCCGGCCTGGCGTTCCCATGCCAGGGCCTGGGCCGGATCGGTCGCCGCGAAGGCCTGCCGCATCAGCTCGGCGTATGCCTGCCGCGGCATGCCTGCTCGCAGCAAGTGATCGGCCAGGGCGCGAGTCTGGGCGGCAGGCTCCGCGGCCTGGGCTGTGCCAAGGATCAGCGCAGGGATCAGCGCAGCAATCAGCGCGAGGAGCAACGGCAGCAACGCCGTCAGCGGCGAGAAGCGTGCCAAAACTCGTCCTCTTGCGGCAGGTCGACCCGCAGCAGGCGCAACCCGGCGACGCAGAGTGGTCGGTCGAGATCGCGGTGGTTGGAGATGATCCGTGCCCCTCCTAGAAAGCCGCCGAGTACCGGCCCATCTCGCTGCACGGCCTGCCATGTGTAGGCCGAGCACGAGGGGTACATGCCGCAGCGGTCGCCATCGCCCGGGGAGACGCCCTTCTGGTAGACCCACAAGAACAGCCGGGCCGTGTTTCGGAACAGGCCCACGCGCTCGACGGGTCGATGATGCGCGGTGTGAGGCGACAGATCGGAACAGCGCGGGATCCGCCCCGGTGCCGCGACAGCCGCGTCGCTGACCAACGCACCGAGCATCCAGGCGCCTAGCAGCGGGGCGAGGATCATGCTTGTGACCGGTAGAGCTGGTAGCCGCGCCTGCGCCGGTCCAGGATGTCCAGCGTGGTGTCCTCAAGGGTGATCAGCGGGTCGCGGGGCGAGAAGCCCAGTTCTGTCTCGGCACGGCTCCAGTCCGCGAACCAGTAGTAGCTGCCGAGTTCGAGTTCTTCTGGGGAGAGGGGTAGGCGGATCAGGCCGTCATCGCCGCCCAGCAGGCGAGAGAACTGGGTCGCCACCACGCGGGTCAGGGCAGCCGGCGCGGTGAGGAGGGGCGCCGTCCGCCCGGTAATTCGCGCAAGGGCACCATAGAGCGCCCGCCAGCTCATGTTTCCGCCGCCCAGCAGCATGCGCCGCCCGGGCTGGCCGCGGGTCAGGGCCGCGACCACCGCGTCGGCCACATCGCGCACATCCACGAAACAAGGCCCACCTTCGGGCACGACCGGCAGGGCGTCGTCCAGGAAGATACGGATCGGGCGGGTGGAGGCACCGTCGGCGTCGTCGCCTGGGCCCAGCAGCAGCCCCGGGTTGAGGCAGACGATGTCCAGGCCATCGCCACTCTGCGCCAGCGCGGCGTCCTCGGCCACCCACTTGCTGCGGTAGTAGGGCCACCGACTGATCGTGCTCAGCAGTCCGCTGTCACCGCCGTCTTCGACCGTCCGCTCGTCACGTGCGTCGCGGTCCTTGGACACGGCCACCGTGCCGCTGGTCGACAGGGTGACCACGCGAGGGACGCCAGCCTGGCGGGCCGCTGCCAGCACGCGCTGGGTGCCGGCGACGTGTAGATCCCACAGGGCCTGGGCGTCTGCCTGGGCGTGAGAGACCATGCCCGCGGCGTGAATCACGGCAGCACAGCCCGTCATGGCCTGTGCCAGCGCCTGTGTCGTGGGATCGTTGTTCGCCGCGCCCAGGTCCACGGCCAGATCCACGGCCAGCCCCTGGTGACCCTTTGGCGCCGAGCCACCCCGAGTGATGCAGACCAGATCGTGGTCGGCGACCAGGCGCGCGACGACGTGGCGCCCCAGGAAGCCAGTGGCGCCGGTGATTGCAATGCGGGGACGCACCATGGACCCAGGTGGAAGCGGGAGATCCCGGCCTATCCCGCTCACAGGATCAGGCGCACGCCGCCCAGCGCTTCGATGCGGTGCGGGAAGCGGTCACCCGGTGTTCCGATGAACATGTAGTTCAGTGGCACGCCCAGCTTCTCAGAGAGCGAGCGGATCAGCTCAGGGCCGAAGGTTCCGCGGACAGCCAGGAAGTCGATGCGCAGCGAGGGGTAGAGGTGGTCGATCTCGGAGAGCAGGCCGGACAGGTGGTCCGGCACCGGGTGGTCATCATCGAAGGCGTACACGATCTTGAGGAGGTTGGTCTGCTCGTTCTCCAAGACATAGAGCGCGGCTCGATTCAGCTCGGCCGGGTCATCGCCTTTTGTGAAGTAGATCACCGTGGCGCTGTTGATCTCATCAATGCTCTTGTAGACCACTTCCTTGAGCCACTGAGAGCCCCCAGTCACCATGTCCACGATGGAGCGCAGGACGAAGAGCACGACCCGCAAGAGCTGCACCCGCAGGAACATGACGCCGACGATGGCGAGCACTGCGGCGAAGTACTCCAGGAAGATCTCCACGTAGGCCGGGTCCAGCAGGACGTTTCCGCCAAGGCCGATCAGCACCGCGACCAGAGCGATGAAGACCAGCGGCCAACTGGCACGATCGGCCCGCGGCAGGCGGCTGCGCTTCACCTTGAGCAGCATATTGCCCACGGCGAAGAGGGCCATGACGGACAAGAACGAGATCGTGTAGACGCCGGCCAGGGTCTCTACGTCTCCTCCAGTCGCCATCATGATGGAGCAACACACCAGGAAGAACGACAGGATGATCCAGTGGTTGGTCTGGCGCAGCCGGTTCTCGGACAGCAGCGCCTGGGGCAGGCAGCGGTCCAGGGACATGCGCCGGATCAGGCCCGTCACACCGACATAGGACGTGAGCACCGCGCCCGACAGCACCAGCACCGCGTCGATACTGACCAGGGTGCCCAGCCACTGGCCCGCCGACAGGGTGCCCATCTGCGCCAGCAGGTCGGGCGGCACGGTCTGGATGGTCGCCAGCGGCAGCAGGGCCAACGAGAGCAGGCTGGTCAGCGGGTTGAAGATGGCGACCGCCAGCCACATATTGCGCAGGGTCTTGGGGAAGACACCCGGTTTCTGTTCCTCGATGAAGTTCGCGGAGCTCTCGAAGCCGCTGATCCCCAGCATCGCCGCCGCAAAGCCAAAGACAAGGGCATGAAAAAGCCCCACATCCGAGGGTGCGGTCCAATTCGCGATGAGCTGGCTGGGGTCGGTGAGCATGGCGTAGATGCCCGCTGCCGAGAGCACGGTCAGGGTCACCATATGAATGGCGAAGATGATGATGGCGACGACCGCCGACTCGCTGATCCCGACGAGGTTGAGGAAGGCGAAGAAGCCCAAGAGCCCGATGGTGGCCCAGAAGACCGGCAGGCCCAGCCACAGGTTGTGGGCGTAGTGCATGGCCTCGCCCGCGCTGATCACCGCGGTCGCCACGTAGGACAACAGGGTCAAGCAAGCGGCCGCCGCGGCCAGCTTCTTGTTGGTGGTGTTGAGCAGCACCGTGTAGGTGCCACCGTTCAGCGGGAGCGCGCTGCCGACCTCGGCGTAGACCTTGCGAAACAGGAACAGGACCAGGGCGACCAGGCCCAGGGCGATGGGCGCGTAGCGGCCGGCCTGGGCGGCGCAGAGGGCCGACACGTACAGGCAGCTCGACGTGATGTCGTTGCCGCAGATGGCCGTCGAGGCCCACACCCCGAGCTTCTTGTGGGCCGCATGGGGGGGAGCCTTTGGTGCGGGCAGGGACTCGATGCGCTCCGAGCGGCCCCAGCCGGCGAACTCCCAGGGTTCGGCCAGCGTCGAGGGGCCGGCGGATTTGTTGCTGATCATGGCGGAGGCTCCCACAGCCGAGCCCGCTGGGCACGGCGCAGCCCCCTAGCACCCGCCAGCCACCGCTGTCCACATCCGGGAGCGAGGACCTGTGGCTGCACGAAGGGCTGCGGCGAGGGGCAAGGCATCCAGGGCGCGTGCGCTAACCCCCCACCTCGCTCAACCCGAACACCCGCGAGAACTCCACCAGCAGGGGGATGTCGCTGGTCTTGATGCGGCCGCTCATGAACGGGATGTAGGCGTGCTCGACCATGCGGATCAGCAGCTCGGGGCTGGTCTTGACGACGCAGTCGGCGCTGCCGGCGGGGCGGCCGGGCTTGACTGCACACGCGACATGGTCCACCTGCACGGTGTAGCGCTGCTCGCCCAGGCTGAAGTACCAGGTGATGGGGCGCTCGACTCGAGTGGGGTCGAAGCGTCTGTCCAAGCTGGCGAAGGCCTTGCCGGTCAGCTCTTCCACGGAGAGTGGGCGCGCTTGGGCTTCGACGATCGCTTCGGGCTGCATTTCCGCGAGGTCGAGCACGCCACCCTGGCCCAAGCGCTCGACCGCGGTGCGGGCCAGGGTCGTCACCTTGCGCGCGGCCTGGGCACCCCG
>JAADHA010000471.1 GCA_013152105.1 Oligoflexia bacterium
CGTCCACCGATCTGCGAGAGGTCTTCGCACGATCGCGAAGGACGGGGGCCGACCGCGCGAGGGGATCACGAGGAAGCCCCGTTGCTGACGGCGTCATCAGGGACCTGAGCGCGACCCGGACACCTGGCCCGACCCTTGCATCTCGCGGGTCCCAACCCCGGAGTTCCCATGTCGACCGCAAGGATCGCGATCGTCCTGCCCCTCGCAATCGCGGGCCTCATCGCGGGCTGCGACACGACGGCGCCCGATGCGGCCGCCACCCCGGCTCCGGCCTCGGCCTCGGCCCCGGCGCCCACTGCACAGTCCGGTCGCACCCTGACTTCCACGGCGAAGTCTGCGGACGGAGAGGTCGCCCAGTACGAGATCGTCGGCGACACGGTGTACGTACACAATCATCTCTGCGCGGTGTCCCACTCTCCCTTGGCCGACGACAAGCTGGACAAGTTCGTCAGCACGGTG
Organism: Oligoflexia bacterium; assembly: GCA_013152105.1. Lineage (GTDB taxonomy): Bacteria > Myxococcota_A > UBA796 > UBA796 > UBA2385 > UBA2385. The sequence continues at coordinate 460 of JAADHA010000471.1, forward strand.
ACCTACCAGGGGGACGACCCACGCTTCAAGGGCAAGCAGATGGTGTTCAACCAGTGCTGCAATATGTGCATCAAGCGCTTCCCGGCCATGTGGGCCGAAGATCCAAACTCCATCCTGGCCTTCCACGGCCTGCAGCAAGGCTGAACCATGAACATGGACCATCACGCCAAAAGTCAACCTGTAGACCACTCTGCAAGTCACCCTGGAAGACACACCGGTACGGTCACCGACAGCGGACTGATGTCGATCGAGCTTCGCGCGGATCGAGACCTGTGTGCATCGTGCCCGGCGCACGCCGAAGCCGCGTTGGCTGCGGTGGACGGCGTCGAGATGGTCCACGTGGTGGTTGGCACACCGGTGCTTCACGTGCGCTACCGCCCGGCCAAGGTCGATCTGTCGGCGATAATCGCCGCGCTGCGCGACCACGGGATCCGGGTTGGCGCCCAGCAGACCGAACTGGCGCTGAGTGGGTTGCGCTGCGCAAGCTGCGTCACCAAGGTCGAAGAAGCGCTGTGCCAGGTTTCCGGGGTGGTCACCGCAACGGTGGACGTGGCCCGCTCCCAGGCGCACATCACCTATGTACCGGCACAGACCCGGCTGGACGATCTGGCCAAGGCCGTTGAATCGGTCGGCTACGCGGTCGCCAAGGCGCCGCCCGAGGGATCGGGCACGCCCCCCGAGTCCGATATGGATCGTGAGCATCGCATACGCGAGAAGGAATACCGCTCGCTGATGCAGCGCTTCATCGTCGCCGCGGTGGTGTCCGTCCCCATCGTGATCTTGATGTACCCCAAGCTGCTGCCCTTCACCCTCACGCACGAGCAGCTTCGCCTGTCCTGGTGGGTCCAGCTCGTCGCGGTCCTACCGGTGATGGCCTACTCTGGACGGGACTTCTACGTCGGCATGGTTCGGGCAGCGCGCCATCGCTCCAGCGATATGAACACCCTGATCGGCATTGGCACTGTCTCGGCCTATGTCTTCTCGGCGGTCGCGGTCGCGGCACCGGGCCTCTTTCCCGAAGAACGGCTGGCTGAACCATTTTTCGACGTGATCTCGGTCGTCATCGCCCTGGTCGTGCTGGGCCAGGCCCTGGAGCTGCGCGCCAAGGGGCGCACCAGCGACGCCATCCGCAAGCTGATGGAGCTGCAGGCCAAGACCGCTCGGGTACTGAGAAACGGCGAAGAGATAGAGATTCCGGTCGACGAGGTCGTGCTCGGCGACATCGTCATCGTGCGTCCCGGTGAAAAAGTGCCTGTCGACGGTGAGATCACCCAGGGCCAGTCCACGCTGGACGAGTCGATGATCACCGGTGAATCGCTGCCGGTCGAGAAGGGCCCAGGTGACCCTGTCATCGGCGCCACCATCAACGAGACCGGGGCCTTCCGCTTCAGCGCGACCGGAGTGGGCAAGGACACCGCCCTCTCGCGTATCGTCAACATGGTCCAACAGGCCCAGGCCACGAAGCCGCCGATCGGACGCCTGGTCGACAAGGTCTCGGGACTGTTCACGCCACTGGTGATGATCACGGCGGTCTTGACCTTCCTGGTGTGGTTCAACAGTGGCATGGCGGTCTCCTACGGGTTGATCGCGGCCGTGACCGTGCTGGTCATCGCGTGTCCCTGCTCGCTCGGTCTCGCCACGCCGATGAGCCTGGTGGTGGGCGTCGGAAAGGCGGCCGAGCGGGGCGTGTTGATCCGTAACGGCGAGGCGCTCCAGACCGCCGCAAAGCTCGATGTCATCGTGCTCGACAAGACCGCCCGCGGCCAGCCGGCGCTCACCGATGTCATGCCCATGGACGGCAGTCACCCCGACCGGCTGCTGCGTCTGGCCGCCGCCGCCGATGCCGCGTCCGAGCACCCGCTCGCCGCGGCCGTGGTAGAGGGCGCCCGCAACCGCAAGCTGGACCTGCCACCGGCCACCGACTTTGAAGCCATCGTCGGTCACGGCGTGAGGGCCACGGTCGAGGGCATGGTCGTCCACATCGGCAACCGTCGCCTGGTGAAGCGGGTCGGGATCGATCCCACACCCATGGACGACGTGGTGGCCAAGCTGGGCGACCAGGGCCGCACCGCCATGTACGTGATGGCAGACAAGCTCCTGCTCGGCGTGGTCGCCGTGGCCGACACGGTCAAGCCCGACTCGGCCGACGCGATCAAGCGTTTGCAAGCCCTGAATGTCGAGATCGTGATGATGACCGGTGACAACGCGCGCACCGCCAAGGCCATCGCAGACGAGGTCGGGATCGATCGCGTGCTCGCCGAGGTACTCCCAGCCGACAAGGCCCACCAGGTCCAGCTCCTCCAGGGTGAGGGCCACACGGTGGGGATGGTCGGTGACGGCATCAACGACGCCCCCGCGCTGGCCCAGGCTGACGTGGGCTTCGCCATCGGGACCGGCACCGATGTCGCCATCGCGGCCGCGGACGTGACCCTGGTTGGCGGCAGCCTGAGCGGCGTCGTTCACGCGATGGAGGTGTCGACCGCGACCATGCGCAACATCCGCCAGAATCTGACCGGCGCCTTTGCGTACAACATCGCCGGCATCCCCGTCGCGGCGGGCGTCTTCTACCCACTCTTCGGCCTGATGCTCTCACCCCTGGTCGCTGGCGCGGCCATGGCCTTCTCATCGGTGACCGTCGTCACCAATGCCAACCGCTTGCGCTTCTTCCGGTCCTCGGTGGCGCGCGAGCAGGACTCTCGAGGTGCACGGTGACCCCCCATCTGCTGACGCTCATCCTGGTCGACCTGGTCGGCGTCCTGTTGATCGCCTTCATCGCCTGGTTCCACTGGGGTCCGCGCTCCAGCTTCCGAGTCGCCTCCACTGGCGGGGTCCAGGACGTCGCGATCACCGTTCAGGGTGGCTATTCGCCTGATCTCGTCGTGGTCGACGCGGGCCGCCCGGTGCGCCTGCGCTTCACCCGCAAGGAGACCAGCTCGTGTACAGAGCGGGTGGTCTTCGACGACCTCGACCTGTCCCGGCTGTTGCCCACCGGCGAAGAGGTCATCATCGACCTACCGACCATCGAGCCCGGCGAGCACACCTTCGGCTGCCAGATGGGGATGATTCGGGGCAAGATCGTGGCGCGGAGTCAAAGCTGAGTTGGTGCCAGGCATGTCCTGATTCCACGATTTGAGCCCAGGACCGGCGCCCGGGCTAGCTGCGAGGGTCAGCCTGTACAGCAACCAGGGGCCTTCAGGATTCCTGGAAACCGCCAGTGTCACGCTGGATGATCAACGGCCCTTCCAGGAACGGCACTGCCTCGAAGCGCACTGCCTCGAAGCGCACTGCCCCGGCACGTCCTCACCAAGCCGAAGAGCACCCAGCTTGCTGACGCCAGGGCACCAAGCCGCTACGATGGGTACACCTTCCGGGCTCCGACCCAGGGGACGGGAGCCACCGGCTCCGTGCCGTAGGGATCTTCGTGCTTCCACCCTCGATCATGGCTGTTGCCGCGCTCTTGCTGGGCTGTGGTGGTGGTGGGCAGGATGGTCAGACCGGCACCAGCACCGGCCTCGGCGGCCAGTGGGCCTGGACCTCGGTCGGCCAGGTGCCGGGCACGCCGACGGCGCTCACGATGGCCGGGGACGGGCTGGTCGCCGCAATCGACGACGCGCTCTGGGACAGCCCCGATGGCATGTCCTGGGTCGAACACGAAGCGCGAGACCTGCCGGCCGGTCGGATCACCTGGCTGGCCGCACTGCCCGGCGACCCCGATGTGCTGCTGGCCTGGATCGACGGACAGGGCCTGTACCGCGCCGACGGGGTGACCTGGCTGCCGGTGGCCGACCCACCTGCCAGCGCGCTGCTCACCAGTCTCAACCCCCGGATGATGCCCGTCGCGATGGACCTGGCCGGGTCCGAAGACGACCCGGACACGGCCTGGTTGGCCACGATCGGCGGCCTCTATCGCACGGACGATGCCGGCCTGAGCTGGACCGCGGTAGATGTCTCCGATGCCGGCTTCAACCTGCTCTTCACCAGCGTGGCGGTCCACGGTGATCAGGTCCTGGCGACGGCCGTGCGGCCGCTGGGCGTGCTCCCCAGCCAGTACGATGGGCTGCTCTCGGCTGGGGTCTTCTACAGTGATGACGGCGGCCAGAGCTTCCAGGATCTCGACCCGGACCTGGACGTGCGCTGGCCGATGGGCGCCGCGCTGGACCCCTTCGGCAACGCCTGGCTGGCCACCATGGACCAGGGCCTGCTCAAGCGCGGAACGGACGCTTGGATCCCCCTGGGCGGCCCCACGGACGCACTCGACGTGGACTGGGTCGAGGGTGGGGTGGTCGTGTCCAGCGCGCGACGAGGGGTGTGGCGCCTGGAAGACGCGCAGTGGACGGCGATCGGTACGGCTGAACCCGTGGCTGGGCTGACGCCGAAGCACGCCATCGGGCACGACGGCAGTTTGTGGACCCTCCAGCAGGGACAGGGCACGGCCGCTCCCCAGGCTGCCGGAGCGACTGTTCATGTTGCGCTGTCCATGCACGTCAACCTGTACCACTCCTATCGTGGAGACAGCGACGACGCGGATGGCTACGGCCTGGACCTGGACGTCATGCGCAACACGCTGGACTGGCTGGACGCCCAGCCTCGACTGCGGGCCGATTGGGACCTCGACAACTACTGGAGCGTGGACAGCGACTGGATGAGGGTCGATGGGGCCGATGTCCTGGCCGGCATCCAGCAGCGGGTGGACAGCGGCCTGGATGACGTGCGCCTGATGAGCTGGAACAACGGGGCGATGACGGCCCACACGCGGCAGGAATTCGACGAGAGCATGAGCCGGGCCTGGGACAGCGACCTGGCGGCCTTCGGGCGGGTCGTGCCCGGCGTCCAGCCCCAGGAGTGCATGTTTACGCCCGAGCACGTCGGCTGGTACGCCGACCAGGGCATCGAGTGGATCACACTGTTCAACTCGGCCACGCCCTTCTCGGCCTTGCGATCCGAGCTGGACCTGCCCCAGGACGCCTGGACACGACCCTCGATCATTCAGACGGATGACGGCGAACTGACCCTGGTTCCGGTCTACCATCACGGCGATCTGCTGGATCACGGCGGCCTGCTGGGCTGGGTCGAGCAGCTCCACCAGGCCGAGACTGCTGACCAGCTCCTGGTCATTCACTTCGACGCCGACGCCGAGAGCTGGGAGGACTTCGACCAGGCGCTCGCGCCACTGTTGGACCTGGACTACGTACAGTTCACGACCATCCAGACCTACCTGGACAGTCACACGCCTACCGTCACGGTAGACACCCCGGAAGACATCGCGGACGGCACCGGGGATGGGTTCCAGAGCTGGGCGGAAAAGGCGTTCAACCACGAGATCGCCACGGGGATCGCGACGGCCCGTGAGCACTCCGACCAGGCCGCAGCGCTGGCCCCGGATGACACCAAGGTCTCGGCCCTCCTCGCAGAAGCGCTAGAGCCGCGCCTGCTGGCGCTGTCCACGACCAACTTCGGCCTGGCCGCTCCGCAGCTCAACCCCGACCGCATGGCCTCGGCTCGAGACTATGTGGACAGTGCGAAGACCCTGTCCCAGCAGGCCCTGGACCTGGCAGAAGAGTCGTCGCCAGTGCAAGCGGGCATGCTCGAGGTCAAAAATGTGCGCGACAGCGCTGGCATGGCCTTGGTCGAGGTCACGCTCCCGGTCGATGACGCGACCGGCGCCACTGTCTGGGACGAAGAGAACGCTGCCTTGCCGGTGTCGGTCGAGGGGACCCAGGTGCGCTTCGTCCTGGGCATGGAGAGACACGAGACCCGCACGCTGAGCTGGGACCTGTCCGGTCAAGCACCGCTGGTCAAGGTCGACGAGTCCGCCCTCGATCTCGCGCCCTTGCAGGCCCCCTTCACCGAGTGCGATGGCGCACGCGACCAGGGTCTGGCCACGCACCAGGGGACGGTCCGCAGCAGCGGCGCGGGGATCCAGCAGGCGACGGCCTATGCCCAGCCCTTCTGTGACGGCGAGGGCAGCGTGCTGGTGACGCGCCACGCCTACGGCAACCTCCCGGGGGTCGTCGTACAGGTCCAGGCCCAGATGGGGACTCCCTCGGATGTGGACCTGGCCGAGAGCGTCGTATTGACGCCGCTGATCTGCGACGGTGCCGCGTCGAGCTTGCAGTGGCGGACCTTCGGTGGCAGTGAAGCGACCCGCCCCGTGCGCCAGGGTGTGCGAAGCTGGAACGGTCAGGCGGTCGATGGCTGGATCAGCATGCAGTGTGCCGACGGCTCACAGATCCAGATCAGCCACCGGGTGACCGAGCGCAGTTCCCTAGCCTTCGCGCCGGTGCGGACCAGCGAAGACGACGCGCTCATCGCACCACTGGGGACCTTATGGGGACCCGCTCCGATCGTCGACAGTCGCCTGACGGGCGGGTTCGGCATGGCCTGGTCGGTCGTCCAGGCGATCGGCAGCCAGTTCCGGCCCCAGGCCGCCGACTGGGCGGGCCAGGCGGTCAGCTATCGGCTGCTGGTTGGGAATGGCAGCGCCGACTCTGGCACCTTGGACCTGTTCGCGCATCCGCCTCTGGCTCGAGCGGGCGAGCTGCTCGTCCAGCCGTGATAGACTCAGCCCCTCGACCGGGGCTTTCTTCATGCTCGTGCTCTTGGCTGGCATGCTCGCGCTCTCCTCGCCTGTGTCGACGGGCATGTGATCTGGCGACCGGAGACGAACGCGAAGAGTGCGAAGACTTGATGAAGCAATAGGGTCCC
>JAADHA010000668.1 GCA_013152105.1 Oligoflexia bacterium
AGGCGGCAACCGCGGCGGCGGTCGCGGTGGCAACCGGGGCGGTCGGCGGCGCTAGGCGGTCGTGGAAAAATCCTACTGGCTGTTGACCGACCAGGAATAGTCGTTCCAACTCGCGCTGTAGTTCCGGTCTTGCAGCCACTGTGCGGTATCCGGGCTGGCGCGGGCCGCGACCCAGGCAGCGGCCTGGGGCAGCTTGTTGTTCGGGTCCGTTGGAGCGGAGCTGGGGCCGTCGCCGAAGTCGTCGGCATACCAGTCGAAGATCCGGCTGAAGCGCACCGCGTGGGCGGTGCGGTCGATGACCACCGCGTTGGTGCTGACCCAGCGGGCGGCGGCCGTGTCGAGCTGGCGCTCCAGATCCGGGCCGCTGAAGGCGGTGGGGGTGAGGGGAGGGCAACCCTGGCTGGCGCAGCTCAGGGCGGCGTGGATGCGGCCGTCGGTAAACGGCCTGAGGTGCTTGTGCTCGATGTCGTTGAGGGTCACCGTCTGACCCGCGACGGTGAAGCTGCGGCGGTCCCAGACCTTGCCGTCGTCGAGGGCGGTGATGCTGGCGAGTGGCCAGTTGTCGGCGACAAGATCGACTGTGAGGGCGTTGTAGGCGTTGATCCAGAAGGCGATCCGGTCGGGCCCCTTGGCAGGCTCGGTCGCCACGCTGAGCTGCTGGAGGAATGGCTCGAGCTCACCATCGTTGTGGATGGCGGCGTAGTCGACTCGGCCCTGCTGGTCGACGCGGGCCGAGAGGACGGCCTGCCAGGCGCCTGCGTCCAGGGCCTGGGCGGGCCCGGCCAGCAGCAGGGGGAGAGCCAGAGACAAGGCGGGCAGCATCGGCATTCCAAGCTCCTTGGGATAGGCTCCAGGATGCCACGATCCCCGCTGCGTCGCGGATGGCATGGAGCGCGCCCATGGATCCCCTCGCAATCGCCGGTGTGTTGACGGTGGTCGGGATGTTGGCCTTGGTGGTCGGTGCGCTGGTGCTGGAGGGCTGATGGCGCTGAAGTTCACGGATGTCTTCGACGCTGCCTTGGCGCGCCTGGGGCCGCCAGCGGTCTTCACGACGACGGCGGACGGGGAATTGCGCCTGCACACCGACCGCAGCCGCGATGCCTGGAAGCGGCTGTCCGGTGATGGGAAGTTGCCGCTGGAAGACTGTCATTGCCTGTTTCGTGACCAGGCGACGGGGTGGGTTCAGTATGTCCTGCTGACATCGCCGGTGCTGTGCACGGCGCACCCACGGGCGGACATCTGGCGCTACGACTCCCAGGACGCGGCCTTGGCTGCGCTGGCCAGCCTGGGACCGGCGCGGGTGTGGCGAGGGGCCGACCGGCCGGCTTGAGGGCACGGGTCGAGGGGCACGGGTCGAGGGCGCGACAGATCTGTCGCGGTCTGGGCTTGATGGGCGATGCGCGTACAGTTCATGCCCGCGCTGGGCCGTCCTTCGGGCGTGGTGCGCCTCTTGCATGAACACGGGGCAGCACCTTCACCCGGTGGGTGTCCATGGTCCCCAGGAGTCCCTCATGAACGCCAGCTTGCTCCTTCCTCTCTCCCTCCTCCTGCTGCCTGCTTGCAACAACAAGCCAGAGCCCGCGGACCTTGGCCAGGGCGGCTACACCCTCGCTCGCTTCAGTGACTGTGGCGAGCTGAAGACCTGGGTGGCTGGCGCCTGGACCGAAGAGCTGGTGCGGTCGCGCTACGGCTACGGCTGGGGCTATGCCGTGGAGGACGGCGCCACGTCCGGCAGCGGCACCGCGTCGCCGACCGAGTACTCCGAGACCAATGTGCAGGAGTCGGGCGTTGACGAGCCGGATTTGGTCAAGACGGACGGCAGCTACCTGTACGTGACCCACGGCAGCAGCTTCTCGGTGGTGAAGAGCTGGCCGGCGGAGGACACCTCGGTCCTGTCCACCCTGGACCTGGACGGGACGCCTTTCGCCTTGTTCCTGCAGGGTGATCGCGCGGCGGTGATGGCGACCGTCTGGGGCTACGGCGGCGATGGCAGCAGCGGCGGCGGTGGCGGCGGCACCGTGCCCGATTCGTCCACAGAGGAGAGCGGCTGGGAGAGCGGCTACTACGAGGGATCGGGCGTGGCGCCGGACTGGGCCGGGGACAGCGACCGCTACTACACCTCGAGCACGCGCATCTCGGTGATCGACCTGTCGGACCGCAGCGCGCCCCAGGTCCTGCGCGAGATCGACCTGGAGGGCTACTACACGGACGCCCGCATGATCGACGGCGACATCTACGTCGTGACCAACACCTACTCATCCATGCCTCAGTCACTGTGGGACCTGAGCTGGAGCGACACGCTGGGCCTGCCCGTGCTGGCGGATGGGGACTGGGACGACCAGGCGGCGGTCACGGCGGCCGCGGACGAGGCACGCGCCCTGCTCTACCCCTACGTCCTGACCACGGTCCTGGGCATGAGCGCCGAGGAGCTGTTGCCCGAGGTGCGCGACCAGGTGCCGGGTGAAGACGCCGCGCCGGTCCTGCTGACCGAGTGTACGGATGTCTACCACCCTGACGGGCTCTCCAGCCCTTCCAGCCTGGCCGTGACCCACTTCAAGCTCGACGAGGGGGACGCTGGCTCGGATGTCAGCGCGACCGGCTTGCTGAGCGATGGCTGGGAGATCTACGCCAGCGCGGACAGCCTCTACGTGACCCAGACCAGTTGGTGGTGGTGGTGGGGCTGGGGTGATCTCGATCTCAAGACCCACGTCCACAAGTTCCAGCTCGACGGCGCCGACACGGTCTATGTGGGCAGCGGGTCGGTCGACGGTTGGCTGCTCAACTCCTACAGCATGAGCGAGCAGGACGGCTACCTGCGCGTTGCCACCACCGACATCAACTGGTGGTGGGGCGACGTTTCCGGGACGGGCACCACGGCGGCCGAGCCGGCAAACAATGTGTTCGTGCTGCAAGAAGACGCCGGCGCCTTGACCGAGGTGGGCGAGCTGCGCGGTATCGCGCCCAACGAGCAGATCTACGCGGCGCGCTTCATGGGTGATGTCGGGTATCTGGTCACCTATCAGCAGACCGACCCGCTGTTCACCTTGGACCTGTCCGACCCCACTGCGCCCGCGGTCGTTGGTGAGCTCGAGGTCAATGGCTACAGCAGCTACCTGCATCCCGCCGGGGACGGCTACCTGCTGGCGGTCGGCATGGATGGGGACTCCGACGGCAGCATCCTGGGCTTCCAGGTCAGCTTGTTCGACATCAGCGACCCCGCGGCGCCGACCCTGGCCGATCGGTTGGCGCTGGAGAGCGACGACTGGAGCAGCAGCGAAGCCCTGTGGGACCCGCACGCCTTCACCTACTTCGCCGACACGCTCAGTCTGCCGATCTACACCAGCGTCGATGGCGTCAGCTTCAGCGGCCTGTGGGTGCTCGATGTCGATCTGGATGGCGGGACCCTGTCCGAGCTGGGCCGGGTCGATCACAGCGAGATGGCGGGTCTGTCCACCTGTCCCGATGATCCCTATGACGACTGCTATGACACCGGCGATTACGCCTGGATGCGGCGCAGCGTGGTCATCGAAGACTGGCTCTACAGCCTGAGCAGCTACGGCATCAAGGTCACCGAGCTGCGGGATCCAGCGGCCGAGGTGGCTAGCGTGCTGTGGTACCCGGCGGGCTGAACGCGGCGGCTTCTCTCGCGGCCCTGCCGTGCAGCAGGGGACCGTTCCCCGCGCCCAGCTTGTGCGTGGCCGAGGCGGATAGGAGCGCGGTGACGTAGGCCACGGCTGCGTGGGCGGCGTCGGTCAGGTCTTCGCCACGGGCCAGGCGTGCGGCGAGGGCCGAGGAGAGGGTGCAGCCCGTGCCGTGGCTGTTGGGGGTGTCCAGGCGAGGGTGGCTCACGGTCGAGCTTGAGCCGTCGGGCAGGTAGAGGCGGTCTCGCACGGTGGCTTCATCGCCGTGCCCGTCGGTGAGCAGCACCGCGACGCCGCTCGAGGAGGCCCAAGCGGCCGGCTCCTGCCCGCCGAGCAGCACGGTGGCCTCGGGCAAGTTGGGCGTGATCACCGTGGCGAGGGGGGCCAGGCGGGTCACCAGCGCCCGTTGGGCCGGCGCGTCCAGCAGGCGCGTGCCGCTGGTGGACAGGATCACCGGGTCCAGCACGATGGGACCGGGGTAGTCGGACAGCAAGTCGGCGACCAGGTCGACGATCGCCACGTCCTTGAGCATCCCGATCTTCACGGCTGCGGGCGGGATGTCGGCCAGGACCAGGCGGATCTGGTCAGCCAGCAGGTCGGGCTGGACCGACTGCACGCGCGCCAGGCCCAGGGTGTTCTGGGCCGTGATGGCGGTGATCGCGGCCATGCCGTAGACGCCGTGGTCCAGGAAGGTCTTGAGGTCGGCCTGGACGCCGGCGCCGCCGCTAGGGTCAGAGCCGGCGATGGAGAGGACAGGGATCATGCAGGGCGCCTATTGTGTGGAAGTCTGGACCGCGCGCTACGGTGACGCCCATGCCCGCCTTGATCGTTGCCCTGTTGTGCTCCGGTGCCCTGGTCCTGCTGGGTGATCTGCGGCAGTCCACCTGGCTGGCGATGGCGCTGTTGCTGGGCTGGGGGCTGATCGGGCTGCTGGTCTTCGGGCTGGACCTGCGCCGCTTGCAGCGGGGCGAGGATGGCTGGGGTCGCGTCGATGTGCGGCGCCTGTCGCCTGGGCGCGTGTTCCTGGCGGCGGTGCTGGTGCGGGTGGTCCTGCTGGCCTCGCCGCCGACCCTCTCCGACGACATCTATCGCTACATCTGGGAGGGCTGGCTGAGCTGGCAGGGCGGCACCCCCTACGCCACCCCGCCCGCCGGCGACTTCGGCGCGCTGGACCACCCGGTCCGCTTGCTGGTGAATCACCCCGAGGTCAGCACGATCTACCCGCCGCTGGTGATGTGGGTCTTCGCGGCCCTCGCGGCGATCAGCCCCTTTGGCGTGGGCGCCAAGGTGCTGGTCTTCAAGGCGGCGATGGGGCTGGCCGACGCGGGCGTCGC
>JAADHA010000662.1 GCA_013152105.1 Oligoflexia bacterium
GGGCCGATGACCTGAGCATCAACCCCAGCAATCTGCCCGCCGATGGCGACAAGCCCGAGCGGTTCATCCTGAATGTCGGCTGGATCCCTGTGCCCCAGGCTCCGGGCGCGGCCTGGTCCCACCCCTCACCGGTCCACTACGCCCGAGCGATGTTTGGTGTCCCACCCAGCAGCCTCACCCTGAGCAGTGGCGACACGGTCCTGGACTTCGATGGTCGCATCGCCCAGGACCCCAGCCTGGAACATCGCTGGATGCTGGTGGACGACACGATCTACCTGGCCAGCCACGAGGACCCCGCGAGCTGGCCCGATCCGCCGGTGCTCAGCCATGCGCCGGCTGCTGAGCGCGAGGCGGCCTGGAACCTGGTGACCAGCGGAGCCGACCTGCTGTCCTTCGCCCTGCGCCGCGTCGAGCTGGACCAGGTCAGCCACCCCTGCCTGTACCTGCCGGCTCCCTCGCGGGCTGAGCTGAACGTGGACGTCCCGGCCCAGGGCGCCAGCCTGGCCCTGGACCTGGGCCTGGCCCTTCCGACCGAGGCCAGCCAGTCTACGACCCAGACCGGTGACGCGACCGCCAGCCTGGTGATCCGGGTGGGCGAGCACACGCTGGACCGCACCGCCGTCACGGCTGGTGCTGCCTGGACTCCCGTGCGGGTCGACCTGACGCCCTGGGCCGGCCAGCAGGTGACCGTGACCCTGGCCAGTGAGCCCGACGGTGATCCGACGCGGGACTACCTGTGCGTGGGAGACCCCCGCCTGGTGCTGCCTGCACCCCAGGCCCCCGACCCTGTGCACGTCGTGGTGGTGTGCATCGACACCCTCCGAGCCGATCACCTCGGTGTCAACGGCTACAGTCGCGACACGTCTCCCCACCTCGACGCCCTGGCCCAGGAGTCGGTCCTGTTCGACTGGGCCTGGTCGCCGGCGCCTCGGACCCGCCCCAGCTTTCGCACCTCGACCACGGGGCGTTGGCCGCTCCGCGCCATTGGCGCGACCGATATCGGCCAGGTGCTTGCCGACGCGGGCTTTTCCACCGCGGGCATCGTCGCCAATGTTCACCTCGCACCACGGCTGGGCTTCGCCAAGGGCTTCCAGCACTACAGCTACGACAACGGTGCCTCGGCCGATGTGCAGGTGGACCGCGCCCTGGCCTGGTTGGGTGAGCACCGGGACATGGACAGTTTCCTGTTTCTGCACCTGATGGACCCCCACATCTTCTACCTGCCACCCGAGCCCTACCGCGACCAGTTCACCGCCGGCATGGACCAGGGTGATGTCCCCGACAAATACAATCGCTGGATGGTGGATCGTTGGCAGAAGTCCGGCAAGCTCAAGCAGGCGGGCCGGGACTTCATCGAAGCCCGCTACGATGGCGAGATCGCCTTCACCGATGCACAGCTCGGGCGCCTGTTCGAGGGCCTCGATGAATTGCCCGGTCGGACCCTGCTGGTGGTTCACACCGATCACGGCGAGGAATTCTGGGACCACGATGGTTTTGAGCACAACCACACATTGTACGACGAATTGACCCGAACAGTGCTGTGGATCCGCCCCCCTGGTGGGCGTGCCTCGGCCCTGCGCCGCGACCAGCCCGTCTCCCTGGCCGACCTCGCCCCGACCCTCTACCAGGCGCTGGGTCTGCCCCAAGAGAGCTGGCCCGAGATGGACGGGCGCAGCCTGTGGGATCTGGTCGATCCCGCGGCGGGACAGTCGGCGGCGAAGCTCGGCGCCGAGCTTGATGCCCGACCTCTGCACCAGGGCTACCTGATGTTCGACACTGAGCGGTGGTCGGTTGTGGCGCCGGCTCGTGACCCGGTGACGGGCGCGCTTGGGGCGCTCCACAAGTATGTCCTGGTCACGACCACCGGCGAACAGCATCTGTTCAACCTGGAGAGCGATCCGGGCGAGCAGCACGACCTGGCGCGTGCGCGACACTTCGATCCCACGCCCTGGGCCGCCGCGCTGGCCCAGGCCACCGACTGGCCCGTGGGCCCTGGATGGCGCCTGAAGATCATGCTGCTCAGTCGCCCCCTGACCCTGGTCTTCGACCAGCCGGTGAGCGGTGCCGGGGTCATCGATCCCGAAGCCTCGCGCACCCACCGCGCCAACCTGGAGTGGGGAGAGACCCCGGTCTTGAGTCCCGAAGAGGTCGCCACCGTGACCGTCTCCGACGATGGCCGCACCGTGCAGATCGTGCCGGGCAGCCACGGCAAGGGCACGGTCTACATCCTGGGGCCGACGGCCCGGTCCAGCGCCACGCTGGGATCGGGTGGCAAGGCGGTTGGGCCGGGTGCGCTGAACGCCGCCGGTGTCCGGCTGACGGTGCAGCCAGGGATCGTGATCGCGCCGACTGAGACCGAACAGGCCGCGCTCGCCGCGGTCCAGGGCCAGACGGGCGACTCTGGGCCCAGCGCGGAGCAGGTCCAGGCCCTGCGAAGTCTGGGCTATTTGGAGTAGTCCGCAGGCACGCGGTTTCGGGTATTTGGAGGGCCACCTCCGGCCCGAGGCGGCCCGAGGCGGCCGGAGGTGGCCCGAGGTGGCCCTCTGTGGATCCCACGAGGACGCCCCCGACCCAGCGCTTCCTCCAGCCCATCGGCGCACCGCCTCTGCTATCACGCAGCCTTTTTCGAGAACCCCACAGGCCTGCCCGAGATGCTCGGCGCCATCAAACGCAGCAATCGCCAATGTCACGACACGCCCTCGCCCGTCCACTCGAGCAGCTTGCGACGCAGATCTGCCTTGCTCGGCAGCACCAGCTTGTACTCGCGGGCGTGGACGTTGGATCCTTCCGGGAGCGTGATCTCGACCATCGCCTTGTGGTTCTGTTTGCATAGGATCATTCCAACGGTCGGGCTCTCCCCGGCGATCTTCACAAAACGGTCGTAGTAGTTGACGTACATCTCTTTGTCGCGGGACAGCGCCAAGCGCTCGTAGAGGCTGGAGTCGAACTGTCGCCGGAGCTCAGCCAAGGACCAGCCGTTGTTTGTTGACTCAACTTCGTAGAACCCACGCTCGTCGGGGTTCGAGAGGCCGACAAGAAACACGTAGTGGGACCAGTTCAGGGTGAACGGTGGACGGTTGCTGGCGCTGCCGAGAGTGAGCACCGTCGCAGCGGCTTCGTTTTCAGGATCAGAAATCCCAGACGAATACTGGGAATTCCCGCCGGGCCCCACCCCAGAACCGGTCGGAGAGATCACTCGGCGACGAGGGACGCGATGGCGGGGTCATGGCGACTCATCGGTGCCACTCGCGCCCTGAGGCTGGCAGGGGGCCATCGTCGAACCGATCCTGGGTGGCTTGCTGCGAACACGAGGTAAACCGACGACTCCGTGGAGGGTCAGCATGTTGGCTATGAGCATGCACCAATCACTCCTGTCGACGCCTCCAAGATGCGCTAGCATCCTACCACGGTCCCGTTGATCTCTGTGCCGCACGCGGGGCCCTAGCACGGGCTGGTGAGCAGGCACGGGGCACGGGGCGCGGGACATCAACCTGCTCGGTCTGGTGGATGCCGAGGCTGCGGCAGAGCTGGCCGGGTCCGCCATCGCGGTTGCCACAGAGACCAGCCGACCCTGGCAGATGCAGGCCGTGTCGCAACTGCGGTTGGATCCGGTGGGTGGAGCGCCGCGATCGAGTGCGAGACGATGATGGCATGGAGCTTGCCAAGGAGTTTCGATGAGCGACTGCAGGCTCTGGAGTTGGGAGACGGAGAGGGCGGGGTGGGCATGCCGTCGCTGGACCACCCGAGCCTGCGCGTGCAGAGCTGGACGACGACAACCCCGTTATCCCGGAGGACTGAGGTCCCAGCCGCGCAATCCCGTCACGGCTTCGGCGCCGAGCAGGATTGGTCAACACTCCAGCTCCTCATGCAGTACTCAGGCGAGGGCTTGGGGCAGCTCGGTGGGTGGCAGTACTCACGCTCGGCCGCTCGCCCGGCCTCAATGGCCAGGCTGTGCATCGCCAAGTGCGGACTCTTCATCCCGCTCGACCGCCTTCGGCGAGACTTCATCGACCAGGGCGCGAGCATCGCGTCCTCGACGCTCGCTCGCTGGTGGCAGCAGGGAGCAGATCTTCTGCTGCCGGCCGCGGACGCTCAGCGCGGATCGACCGCTTGCAGCCTGGCCCGCAGGCCCTGGGCCTCGATGATCGGCGTGGCTGCGTTGATGCCGTACTCCAGGGTGTGCCACCGGTCGTCGAACTGGCGGAGTAGCCAGGAGTCCGTGGCGGCGTTGGTCTTGACCACGCGCTCCATCCGGGTGCCGCCGGCTTCGGCCGAGAGCTGCCAGGTCCAGGTGCTGCCGGCCAGCGCACCGTCGGTCCACTCGCCCTCGATGCGCATGGCGGCCGGGTCCAGATGGTAGCGGGCGGTGAAGTCGATGCTGGGCCCGGGTACCTTGATGGCCCAGCGCACGTCCACGAAACCGTCGCGGCTGGCCAGCACCTGGGCCTGCTTCACGCGCGGCATCCACTGGCTATAGGTGTCGTACTGCACCAGGGTGCGCCACACCGTGGCCGGCGCCTGGGGGAACCATGACCACGTGCGCACCTGGTCGAGGTGGCCGTCGTCGGTGCTCTGAATGAGGACGAGGTCGCCCTGGTGCAGCAGGGTGCTCAGATCGTCGGCCCGTGCCAGGGCGCTGAGTGTGAGGAGAAGTGTCAGGAGAAGTGTGAACACGGTGCCTCCGGGGAGTTGATTCTAATTGGAGCGGGGGAGGATGGCCGATCGCCAGCGCTTCCTCGGATCTCCGGTCAGCGGCAGCAGCCCATGGCCCCGCCTGCAATCACCCCGTCCGCACCCGGTCCACGGAGATCACCCCCTTGATGCGCTCCAGTGCGCGCATCAGCTTGTTGAGCTGCTTGACATCGTTGACGGCGACTTCGATTGAGAACTGCGCCTTGTCATCGTCCAGGCTGCGGGCTTCCAGGCGTGTCACATTGATGCCGCCGACCTTGCAGGCCGCGCCGATGTCGGCCA
>JAADHA010000070.1 GCA_013152105.1 Oligoflexia bacterium
GAGCCCTGACGTGAAACAGCGCCGGCCCCGGATGGCGCTGTGGACGTGGTTGGTGATCAGTCACCTGCTGGCCCTGCTGCTTCCGGTCGGGGCCTTGCTGGGTACGGGTGCCTTCGCCATGGACCTGCAGCGCCAGACTCGCCGCAGCCTGGAGAATCAGGCGGTCCTGCTGGAGCTGTTGGTTCGCAGCGAGCTGGGCCACGTCCGCACCCAGGTCCCCGACGCCAGTATCCACGCCATCGCCGACCGGATCGCGCCGGATCTGGCCGAGTTCGCAGCGACCACCTTCGCTGGCGTGCGGCTGGTCGGCATGGACGGTCGGGTCGAGGCATCCACCGGGCCGATGCAGGGGGTCGACCTCTCCAGCCGCCCCGAGATTCGCGAAGCCCTGCAAGGACGCCCTGGCTGGATCGCGCGGTCCTCGCCTCCGGCCGCTCCTGATCGCGGCCCACCGATCGGCCGGCCCAGGGAGGGCACCCGGATCTACGTCGCGACCCCGGTCCGCATCGGCCCCGAAGCAGACGCCGAAGTCGTCGGCGCCTTGCTCCTCTCCCGCTCTCCTCGCAATTCCTTTGAAGTGTTGCGCAATATGGGGCCCCGCCTGAACCTGGGCGTTGGCTTCGCGTTGGTCGTGACCCTCAGCCTGGCGACGGTGATGGGCTGGGGCTTCTCCCGAACCTTCCGCCGCCTCTCCCGAGCGACCCGGGGCCTGGCGGATGGTCACATCGCGGGAATCGATGGACGTGGCTCCGCCGCGGACCCCGACCTGGCCGTGGCACGGGACTCTCGGATCAGCGAGGTCGCCGCCCTGGCCGATGACTTCGCGCGCATGGCGGACCGTCTCCAGGCTCGCCTGCACTACATCGCAGAATTCGCCGGCAACGTGTCCCATGAATTCAAGACACCCATCTCCACCCTGCGTGGAACCCTCGAATTGCTAGAGGACGAACCCGATATGCCGGCCGAGCAGCGGGCCCGCTTCCTGGACAACGCCCTCGCAGAATTGCACCGCACGCAGCGTCTGGTCGATGGGCTGCTGGCCCTGGCCCGAGCCGACGAGGGCCGGCGCCGCGAGCCGGTCGACCTGACCGCCCTGGCGCGGAAGCTGGCCCAAGACCGGCCCGAGGTCCAGGTCGAGGGCACGACCGGCATGGTTCGAGGCGATCCCCGGCAGATCGAAGTGGCCCTGGGCAACCTGGTCGAGAACGCCTTGGTTCACGGAGGAGGCACCGTCACGGTCGCGCTGAGCACGCAGCCCGACTGGTGCATCATCGACGTCGTCGACACCGGACCCGGCATCAGCCCCGCCAACCAGCGACGCGTCTTCGACCGCTTCTTCACGACCGCCCGGGACGACGGTGGCACCGGCCTGGGACTGGCGCTGGTCAAGGCGGTGGTCGAGGCCCACGCGGGAACGGTGAGCTTGGAGAGCGAGCCCGGCCACACCTGCTTTCGGCTGAAGCTTCCCGACCTGGCACAGCCAGTCTGAGCGCAGGGAGATAGCACAGACTGGTCGCGGAGCGGGCATGGCGGAGAGGGAGACAGCGCTGGACCAGCAGCGGCTACAGCAGCGGCTACGGCAACTGCTGGACAGCCCGGCGGTCCAGATCGACGACGACGGGCGCGCCGAGCTCCTGGACGGACGCCTGGACCTCGCGACTGCCTTTGCCCAGGGGCGGCTGCGGACATCGGACCCGGCCGCGGTCCTGGCCGAGCAGCGCGCGGCCTCCGTCGCCACGCCCGCAGCACCCGACCAGATGTGGCCGGTCGGCAAGCGCTACGACGGCGGCTGCCTGCTGGTGGAAGCCGATGACATCGCCACCTTTGCCCAGGCCATCGGCGAACAGGGAAGCTGGACCTACGGGCCGGGGGCGGTCGCCCACCCGATGTTCCACGCCAGAGCCATGCGGGACCTGCTCTTCGCCGTGATGCAGGACGACGCGCTGGGCCACGACTTCGCAAGCCTCCTCCACGCCTCGCACGACGCCCGCTTCCTGCGCCTGATCCAGCCCGGCGAGCTGCTCACGATGACCGGGGCCCTGCGCAAGGTGACAAGAACCCGCTCGGGCCTACGGATTGTCACCCGCCTCCAGGCCCACAGCGCTGGCGAGGTGGTCGTCGACGCCCACAGCGTCTTCTTCGTGCCTTCCGGTGCGCCTCGCCACACCCGCCAGCCACGCCCTCTGCCCCCCAACTGGCCCGCTCCCGACCACGTCATCCCGCTGCCGATCGCGTCCGACCAGAGCTTCCGCTACGCGCGCGCCAGCCGAGACGACAACCCGCTCCACGTCGACCCCCAGGCCGCCAGGGCCGCTGGCCAGCCCGACGTAATCGTCCACGGTCTGTGTACCCTGGCGCTGGCTGGAAACGCGGTGGTCCGCGCCGCGGGGGGCGGCCTTCGCGGCCGTGGAGACTGCGCTGACGCCCGCCAGCTTCGTCGCCTGGCCTGTCGCTGGACCCGTCCGGTCAGCAACGGGCAGACCCTCACCTTACGCCTGTGGGATAACGCCTTGGGGGCCCGTTTCGACATCGTGGACGACCAGGCCGGTCCTGTGGTCCGCGACGGCATCGCCGAGTTCCTGCTCCCTCTGGCTGACCGCTCCATCCTCGCTCGGAAGACGCTGTGACCAACCCTCGCTACGACGCTGTCCACTCTGCCGCCGCCCGCAAGCCCCAGCCCTGTCCGCGTCCCACGGGCACCGATGGCCGCCCTCTCCCCGTCCGAGATTTCTTCGGCAGCCACACCTTTGACATTCCCGAGATGCGAGAGCGCCTGCCGGCCCGTGTGGTCCAACGCTTCGTCGCCGTGCGCCAGGACCGGGGCAAGCTGGACCGCGAGCTGGCCGACGCTATCGCCGGTGCCGCCTTGCAGTGGGCCTTGGAACACGGCGCCACCCACTTCTGCCACTGGTTCCAGCCCATGACCGGGCTGACCGCGGAAAAACACGACGGCTTCATCGACTACAGCAAGGGGCGCGCCGTCGCCGAGCTGACCGGCGCGCAGCTCATCCAGTCCGAGCCCGACGCCAGCAGCTTTCCCAGTGGCGGCATTCGTTCGACCTTTGAAGCCCGTGGCTACACCGTCTGGGATCCAAGCAGCCCCATGTACATCGCACAACGCGTCAATGGGGCGACGCTCTGCATCCCAAGCTGCTTCTTCAGCTACAACGGCGAAGCCCTGGACAAGAAGATCCCGCTGCTGCGCAGCATGCAGGCGGTCGAGGCCCAGGCCCTGCGCCTGTGCGGCTTGCTGGGTGAGCGCCCGACTCACGCCCACGTCACCGCCGGCCCCGAACAGGAGTACTTCCTGGTCGACCGGGCTTATGTGGCGCTGCGCCCCGACCTGCTGACAGTCGGCCGCACGCTACTGGGCCACCGCGCGGCCAAGGGTCAGTCGCTGGACGACCACTATTTCGGCAGCATCCCCGACCGGGTCATGGCCTACATGAACGAGGTCGAGACCGAACTGTACAAGCTGGGCGTACCGGCCAAGACCCGCCACAACGAAGTAGCCCCCAGGCAGTTCGAGCTGGCCGTCGTCTTCGACGAAGCAAACGTGGCGGCCGACCACAACCAACTCGTGATGGAGGTCCTGCGCCGGGTCGCCTCCCACCACGACCTGGTCTGCCTGCTCCACGAAAAGCCCTTCGCCGGCATCAACGGATCGGGCAAGCACCTCAACTGGTCCATGTCGGTCAATGGCCACGGCAATATGCTGGAGCCCGGCGATGACCCCCACACAAACCTGCGCTTCCTGGCCTTCCTGACCGGCGTGCTGGTCGGCGTCCATCGCCACGCCGGCCTGCTGCGGGCCGCCATCGCCAGCCATGGCAATGACTTTCGTCTGGGCGCCAACGAAGCCCCGCCGGCCATCATCAGCGTCTTTCTGGGTGACCAGCTCGCGCGTGTCGTGGACGCGCTGGTGGAAGGACGTGCAGCCAGCGCCTCGGTGACCGAGACCATGCAGGAACTCGGCGTGTCCTACCTGCCGACGGTGTTGCGGGACAACACGGACCGCAACCGGACCAGCCCCTTCGCCTTCACCGGCAACAAATTCGAGTTTCGCGCGGTCGGCAGCCAGTCATCGATCAGCCTGCCACTTGCCGTGCTGAACACGGCGGTAGCGGACGGCCTGGCGGCGACCTGCGACGCGATCGAGGCCAAGGGCGGCGGTACCGAGAACGCTGTTCTGGCGGCGATCTGCGCTGGACTGAGAGAGTCCGAACCGATCCGCTTCGAGGGAAACAACTACGCCACCGACTGGGTCGAAGAGGCCCGGCGCCGCGGCCTGCCCAACCTGCGCACCACACCTGAAGCGCTGGCCCAGCTAGCGACACCGGCCGCGGCAGACCTGTTCGCCCGCTTCAAGGTCCTCGGCAAGGCCGAGCTGGACGCCCGTCGCCACATCAAGCTGGAGCAGTACATCACGGCCGTAGAGATCGAGGCGGACCTGATCTCGGACCTGATCGACCAGCATGTCCTGCCGGCCGCTATCGCCGAGCGCACCGCGATCACGGCGGACCTGGCCACCCTGCGGGTCGTCGGCACCGTGAGTGACGATGACCAGCACAGTCTGCACACCCTCTGCGACCAGCTCAGCGCGCTGCGTCGCGCCCGACGGGATCTGGATGAGCGCCTGGCCGATGCCACCAATATGGACATCAAGGCACGAGCTACCCACTACGCGGATCGCGTGGTGCCCGCGATCGACGCCATTCGCACAGCCAGTGACGCGCTAGAAGCGCGCATCGCAGATCACCGCTGGACCCTGCCGCGGTACCGCGAGTTGCTGTTTCAGGGTTGAGTGCTGAGCGCTACGGCCGCTACTCGGTGGTGCCGCCGACGAATTCGTCACCACCCCAGGTGATCCGGAACTCGGCCCGACGATTCTTCGACCAGGCGGTGTCGGTCTCACCGGAGGCCAGCGGGCGTTCTTCGCCGTAGGACACGACTTTCAGGCGACTGGGGGCGAC
>JAADHA010000296.1:0-5226 GCA_013152105.1 Oligoflexia bacterium
CGAGAAGCTGCACCTGGTCGACAGCCGAAGGGACTGGAATCGGGACAAGGACGGGGACGCGAATGTGCCGAACTCCAGCCAGTACAGCCCCCCTCCGGCACAGTCGGCTGTGCCCGCCAAAGAGGACATCCCCTTCTGATCGCCTGTCTTCTTGTGGTGGGGCTTGCCCTGGCTTCCAGGGTGGGCCCCACCCGGGCGATGAAACCGCGGCAGTGGCGGCGGGATCAAGGTCAACACGTCCGGCAAAACCGCTGCCGCACCACACACCCAGGGACACCGTCGACTGCACGCGCCTGAGGTCGTCCGGTGGTGCCCGAGCTTGACAGCATGTTGCGGGTCACTATGGCCACCGTCCCACGCCCTCGCGTATGATGCGGCGTGGGCCCGTGTCCCTCTCGGACGCAACCGTGGTCACCGCCGACTCCCTCCCACGAGCGCACCGATGAACCATCACATCCTCCTTGCTGGCGTCCTCTCCATCGCAGCGACCTCGCTGGGCTGCAACAATGGAGCGATCAAGCCCGATGACACCGGCACTATCGCGACAACGGACGGCGGAGCGACAGACGGCGGCGGAACGGCAGACAGCGGCGGACCGACCGACGGCGGCGGCACCGCCACCTGGACCTCGGACTGCCCGGCCCTGACCGTCTCCGAGACCGTCATCAGCTTCGGCGCCATCGGCCTCGACTCCACCGCCACCTCGACCGTCCTGCTCACCAACGCTTGCACGGGTGCAGGTGACCTGGACGTCGCGGCGAGCGTCACCGGTGATACCGCTTTTGTCGGCGCCTTGCCCACCACCACCTTGTCACCCGGCGACGCGGCGACCGTCGAGATCAGCTTCACACCGGCCGACTACGGCGAGCTCTCCGGGACCCTGTCGGTCACCAGCACCGACGCCGACCTTCCGTCGGTCGACATCCCCTTGCTGGGACAGGCCGTCGCGGACGCGGACGGCGATGGGTACGACGCGATCGCGGCCGGGGGCGATGACTGCAACGACAACGACGCTGCGGTCTACCCCAAGGACGCCGAGGACGCCCAGGACCTGGTCGACGACGACTGCGACGGCACCGTCGACGAAGACTGGATCGACGCGGGCTCGGTCTACCTGACTGAAGTGATGATGAACCCAGTGGCCGTGGGCGATGCCTATGGCGAGTGGTTCGAGCTGCGCAACGCCTCGGGGTCCACGATCGATCTCATCGGCTGGCGCTTCACCTCTGACGACGGCGATGACCTGGTCATCACCGACAGCGTGCTGCTGGACGACAGCGATGTCATCGTCTTCGGTCTGACCGCGGACACCACCTTGAATGGTGGCGTCGACGTGGACGTGGTCTATAGCCGCGACGACCTGAGCCTGGCCGACAGCGCCGACTCGATCTTTCTGTACATGGGATCCACGCCCATGTCCGAGATCACCTACACCAGCGACTGGCCCCTGTCCCCTGGCGCGTCGCTCTCTCTGGATCCCACCTCTGGCATCGACGACAACCGGACGACGCCGGACCTGTGGTGTGCCAGCACCTCGGACTATGGTGTGGGAGACCTCGGCACGCCGGGTGCCGAGAACGACTGGTGTTCTTCCATCGACCACGACGGCGACGGCTACTCCCAGGACAACGGCGACTGCGACGACAGCGATGCCAGCCTCTCGCCTGTGGGACGGGATCGACAACAACTGCGATGGGGAAATCGATGTCGTTGGACCCGACGACGCGACCTCCCAGATCAAGGGAAACGCCGAGGACTACCTGGGCGCGGGAGACGCGCTGAGCGTCGGCGACCTCACCAACGATGGCACGCCCGACTTGATCGTCGGTGGCGCATACCTGGCGTCCTTCTCGCAGGGGGTCACTGCGGCCATCGACGGCAGCGGTTGGGATGCCTGGGACGGCACCTGGGACACGGTAGCCTACGCCACGGTCACGGGCACGGGCTACTACAACTACCTGGCGTGGACCGGTAGTAGCCAGGGAGATCAGAACGGCGACGGCGTCGTGGACCTGGTCGTGGTGGGGTCGGATTTCTACACCAACTACGGCAACCCCACCGCCGGGGTCCTGATGTTGGGTGGGTCGGACTTCAGCGGTGACTACGCCGATGCCGACGCCTTCGATGTGACCTTCTCGAACACGGCCTATGGCTACGATAGCGGAATCCGCGTCGACAGCTCGCTAGATGTCGATGGCGATGGCTACGACGATATCGCCTACGGCAATTCCTACGCCTCTGTCGGCAGCGACACCTATGCCGGAGCCCTCAGCGTCATGAGCGGCGCCGACCTCAGCGCTGGCAATGACTACGACTTCAAAGAGGACTACAGCCTGAGGACCTGGGGCAACCAAAGCTACAGCGAGTTCGGACACAGCATCGGCGGCGGCGATCTGGACGGGGACGGCTATGACGAGCTGATCGTCGGCGCGCCCGGCTACTACTACGACAGCCGCACCGTCGGCTATGTCTACGTCATCGCTGGCGGTACGTCGACGCTGGGCGGCTCTGGTTCGGTCGGCCTGATCGCGACCACCCGCTTCGAGGGCGCGACCGCCAACGACCGGCTGGGTGCCATCGCCCCGCCCACCCTTGGGGACTTTGATGGTGACGACAACGTCGACCTGGTGCTCTCGGCTCCCGACATCAACACCGTCTACCTGTTCAGCGACGCCAGCAGCCTCAGCGGCGAGATCGTGTCGACCGAAGCGGACGCCACCATCACCGGGACCGGCCCCAGCCAATTCGGCCTGTCCCTCTACGCTGGCGACTTCAACGGGGATGGGGCAGACGATCTGGTTATCGGCGCCCCCGACGCCAGCTCCGCCAGCTACATCAGCTACTATGCGAACCAGCCCGGGGCGGCCTACATCTTCGACGGCACCACCCTGTCGGGTACGCTGGGCTCCACTGACGCGTCCTACACCATGGTCTCGGACAGCATCGACGGCGCTGGCTTCAACGTGAACGGGGCCGACTTCGACGGCGACGGCACCGACGAGCTGATCGTGAGCGCCCCCGGCTATGCATCCAGCGCGGGCCGCGTGTGGGTCTTCAACCCCTGATCCGCCTTGGCGCAGGGCGCCGGACAGGGTGCCGGCGGGCCGACAGCCTGGACGCCGGCACCGACACCCCCCATAGTGATTCCAAGCCCTTAGGTTGGCACGGCGCTTGCTTCTGGACCGAGCCCCACTCACCAGGAGAAACATCATGCGTGGGATCAACAAGGTTACTGTCTGCGGCCATCTCGGCCACAACCCAGAACTGAAGACGACTCCGACCGGCAAGGTCGTGTGTGATCTTCGGATCGCAACCAACCACAGCCGCAAGAAGGGCGACGAGTGGATCGAAGAGACAGAGTGGCATCGGGTCACGCTGTGGGAACAACAGGCCGAAGTCGCGCTCCGCTGCCTGCACAAGGGCAGCACGGCCCTGGTGGAGGGCCGCCTCAAGACGGATAGCTGGGACGACAAGGAGACCGGCAAGCGTCGCTACCGCACCCGCATCGTCTGCGAGAAGCTGCACCTGGTCGACAGCCGAAGGGACTGGAATCGGGACAAGGACGGGGACGCGAATGTGCCGAACTCCAGCCAGTACAGCCCCCAGCACAGTCGGCGGTGCCCGCCAAGCAGGCCCCCTTCTGATCGCTGTCTTCTTGTGGTGGGGCTTGCTCTGGCTTCCAGGGTGGGCCCCACCCGGGTCAGGCGTACATCGCGTCGATCTCCGCCGCATAGCGCTGGTCGACCACCCGCCGCTTCAGCTTCAAGGTGGGTGTGAGCTGCCCATCTTCGACCGTAAAGTCGTGGTCGAGGGCGGTGAAACGGCGAATGTGCTCAACCCGCGCGAAGCGGGTGTTGACAGAGTCCACCCCATCTTGCAGTGCCGCCACCAGGGCCGTGTTGGACATGGGCGGGCCATCCAGAGCTCGACCCAACAGGCGCTCTACCGCGTCGGGATCCAGGGTGAGCAAGGCGGACACGTACTTGCGCCGATCACCGATCACCACCGCCTGACTGACCAGCTCCAGGTCACGCAAGGCCGACTCGATGTTGACCGGTGCGATGTTCTTGCCCCCGGCCGTGATGATGATCTCCTTCTTGCGACCTGTGATGTGAAGGAAGCCATCCGGGTCGAGGCTACCCAGATCGCCCGACTGCAGCCAGCCATCCACCAAGGTCGCGGCCGTCGCGACGGGGTCGTTGAAGTAGCCCAGGAAGACGTGCGGACCAGAGACCAGGATCTCGCCATCGTCCGCGATCCGCACTTCGGTCCCCGGCAACGCAGTTCCGACCGTTCCGAAGCGGGTGTTTCCCGGCAGGTTGAAGGTGGTGGGGCCGGTGTCCTCGGACTGTCCGTAGACCTCGTGAATCGTGATGTCCAGCCCCGCGAAGAAGGTCAACACGTCCGGCGAGATCGGTGCCGCACCGGTCACGCAGAAGCGCGCCCTGCCCAGGCCCAAGGCCGGCTTGAGCTTGTTGAAGACCAGGCGACAAGCAAGCCGATGCTGTGCCCGCAGCCACGGACCCGGCCGCTGGCCGCGGTTGCGCACCGTGTGAACGCGCCGAGCGACATTCATCGCCCAGTCCACCAGCGTCCGCTTGGTTCCACTTGCCTGCAACAGCTTGGCCGACACCGCGGCGTGGAACCTCTCCCACACCCGCGGCACACCCAGGAACACCGTCGGCTGCACGCTCTTGAGGTCGTCGGGCAGGCTGTCCGAGTCGCGCGCGAAGAAGACCTGGCTGCTGGCGGTAATCGGGGCATGGATACTGAAGATCTGCTCGGCGATGTGGCACAGCGGCAGATAGGACAAGGTGCTATCCGTCGCCATCAGCCCACCCATCTCACAGGCCAGGGCGGCCGTCCAAGCCAGGTTTCGGTGCGACAGCATCACCGCCTTGGGTGGTCCGGTGGTGCCCGAGGTGTAGATGAAGGTGGCAGGCTGGTCGTCGGTCACGGCGCTGAGCCTGTCTTGGAGCACCGACTCGGTCGTGTCCAAGGCCGAGGCCATGAACTCATCCCAACTCATCAAGCGCAGGCCCGGCCCGCCGGAGTGCTCACCGACGGGAGTGTCCGGGAACAGCACGACCCGCTTCAAATCGGGCAGGGTCGATGCCTGAGCCAAGACCTTGGCAAGCTGGGCGTAGTTCTCGACGAAGGCGGTCTGGGCCCCCGCGTGGCGCAGGATCCATCCCACTTCTTCGGCGGAGCAGGTCTGGTAGATGC
>JAADHA010000296.1:5251-10223 GCA_013152105.1 Oligoflexia bacterium
CCACGATGATCCACGCCGGCCGGTTGAAGCCCAGAATACAGACCCGATCTCCAGGCTGCAGTCCCAGGGAAATCAGGGCGCGGCCCGCGCGGGTCACCTGCCAGGCGGCCTCGCTCCAAGAGGTCGAGCGCCAGGCATCGCCAGATCGAACCCACCAGCACGGCTGCTCGGGGTGGCGTTGACCGTTGGACAGCAGGCGGCCAGGGATGGTCTCGGCGCTCACGCGGACTCCGTCGTGGCGACCGATGGCAGGGAAGTGACGGCCGCGCGACGCAGATTCTACTCTTGCGCGGGCGCTCTTGGCGCCGTGCTGCCTACCGCCCTCCACCGCAGCCACCACCAGGCCAGGCCGGCTAGCAGCGCCAGCGGTAGCGCGACCCAGACCGACGCCTCGCTGCCGACCAGCCCGATCTCGAAGGGAGTCGTCGAGAAGGGGTAGAGCATCATGATCCCGATGCCCTCGTGGAACTGGAAGATGTCCATCAGGAAGTGCAGCAGCATGCCGGCGTAGAGAGACAGAAACACACGCCCGCGGCACCCTCGCTCGAACAACATCGCGATGGCACAGGCCGCCAACGCCGCACCAAAGGGCTGATGCATCGGTTCCCAGCCATAAAGCAACACGGGCGGCAGCCGCACCAGCTTGGCGTCGACCTCTCCCGCCAAGATGGCCGGGACGCGGGTCAGCAGGTCGGGGGCCAGGTTTCCAGCCACGAACAGCGGGAGCATCGGGGCGGGGCGCCGACGCACCCAGGCCAGGCCCAGCAACAAGCCCACGGCACCGTGGGTGATGAGATCAGGCATCGCCAAGACCCCGATCCCTCAGGTGGAAGCTGCCATCGCGCCACCGCAACACTCGCGGAGCCAGAAACACCGCCAGCAGCAGGCCCACCAGGGAGAGCCCTTTCTTGTAGGGGCGCAGCGTGTGAACGTGGTGATGATCCTCGATCACCACGCTGTCCCGGCCACGAAAGTGTCCGACCAGGGTGATCTCCTGGCCTCGGGCCAGGCCCGTGCTGTCACCCACCACCACCACGTCCTTGATGACCCGAGAGACTCGGTAGCGGTCTGGGCCGTCTACGCCAGCCACGAACCACACCGGGAAGACCACCCGGGTTCCGTCGTGTCCGATCGGGTCGGCGAGGCAGGCGCGAATGCCGTGCGGCAAGGTCAGGACCCGGTGGCTCAGCCGACTTCCGAGTCCCAGCAGGCCCAGCAGGCCCAGCAGACATCCGACCACGATCAGCCAGCGCCAGCGGTCTGTGCGAGGGGTTGGCCAGGTCATTCTCGGACAGGTAGCCCCCTCGACGGATCCCCGCCAAGGCCCCTGGTCCTTCGAGCGCGTACCTGATCAGGTCTGCTGGATACCGCAGCGCTCCCGCACCCTTTTCAGCGAAATAACAAGGGGATCCAGATGTGGGCCGCGAAGTGGGCCGTGATTAGAAACGCTGGTCCCAGGCGAAGAAAGGCGAAGGTCATCAGCGCCCCCGGCAGCAGGCAGCGGCTGATATGCCAGGCCAGCGGTGGGTCTCCAGGTCCCAGGGCGTGTACGACGGAGAACACGACCCCGGTCAAGATCGCCGTCAGAGCCATGGCCGGCATCTTCGGCATGCGCCGTTCCAGCGCCCAGAACAGGATCGGAACCCACATCAGGCGAAAGATCAGCTCTTCGCCCACGCCCGCGTTGAGGCCCAGCAGGATCCCCGGCGCTGTGCTCTCTTCGGTCGGGATGAATGGGGGCGGCAGGGGGCCCGATATCCACCGGATCGTCCCCACGATCAGCCCCGCGCTCACCACACCCGCGGCCGCGCGGACCAGGGACCACCGCAGGTCTTGCGCACTGGGCCGGGCACGCGCCACCCAGACCAGGGCCAGCACCAGGCCCAAGGCCGGCACGCCCCAGACGTTCACGGCGTGGGGGAAAAAGCCCAGAATGGGGTCGGCAGCAAGCCAATTCGCATCCGTCGCGGGCTGCAGAAGTGCGAGCGCCACCAGCAACAGGCACCAGGGAAGGGTCAACAGAGCGGCGGCCGAGACGCGGCCAGCGGGGAGTGCGGTCATGTCCGCCGATGTAGCGCGACCCTGACTCTTTGGCGCGCCCCGAGCGCTCAGCGCGGTCAGCACAGGCTCAGCAGCGGGCGTCAGGGTGTCGGAAAGTCCGGAAGCCACCGCACTTGCGCGAAGCCGTAGCCCTCTGCGGCCTGGGCCCTCCAGCGCACCTGATCGGCCGGGTCGACATCCTCGATCACCCCCGCGGTGCCGTAGTTGACCCAGGTGCCCCCATCATCCTGGCGCCGCGCCTGCCCCAGGGCCAGCGCGAAGAGCTGGTCGCTGGCGTTGTGCTGCCAGACCAACTCGAGCTGACCGTCCACCAGCTCGTATTCGTAGGCACCCGAGACTAGCGTATCGAAGTGGCTGTCGAAGACCAGCAGGTGGTCGTCGTCCAGCCAGGTCGGATCATGTTGGTGCTCCAGCGCCGGGCTGCCCTGGGCGACCGGCAAGCCATAGGCCCCTACCGTCTGGATGATCTGCCCAGTCGATCGGTCGATGGTCATCACGGTGCCCGCGTTCCCCAGCGAGAGCAGCCAGGTGTCGGCGTCTTCGTTGTATTTGAGCGCGTTGCCATGGGTCCAGTCCACGCCCTGGGGGTAGATCGAGGGCATGCTGGAGAAGCCGTTGGGCTGCACCGTCAGCCAGTCCCAGACGTTGAAGACCTCGGTCTGCTGGCCCGTGGGGTCGATCTCGACGATGGCGTCGCCCACCACGGACTGGGTCTTCTTCGTGTCGGGGTCGGTCCAGTCCCGCACGTCGAGCTTCTGGTAGGCCAGACCGCCATCGGGGAGCTGGGCAAACATATGGTGGCCCATGGTGATCGGCGTCTCGGACTGCAGGCTGCCGTCCCAGGACAGCTTGCGGATCACGCCGACATCCTGGGCGAAGCGGTAGTGGAACTGGTCGTGGATCAGGCCGCTGCCGTCCAGCGAGGGCTGGACATCGACCACGAAGCGCTCGTCCTCTGCTTGCTGATACCAGCGCACGACCCCCTGGCGGTCGAAGATCAGGATCTGCGATGAGAAGGTCCCCAGCTCGAAGACCGCCGCGAGCCAGGCACCCGGCTGCGGATCCGCGTCCTGCACCGTGATCTGCGGGCTGGCCACCCACGACGGCAGGGGTTCGGTCCAGAAGGTGCCATCACAGGTCTGAACCTGATCGTCGACCGTCGCCATCGCCTGGTAGACGACCTGGGCGTCCGGCGGCAGGCCCAGCAGGATGTGGCGATGCTGTGTCGCCCGGACGGTCTGTGTGCGGGTACCGGTCTGGCCACCGGCCCCGTAGTAGACCACGCCATCGGCCGGCTGGTCGGTGGTCCAGGAGATCGTCGCGGTGGGCGCACCGTAGGCTGAGGGCTCGACCTGGCACAGCAGTTCATCGGGTCCCTTGCAGGCCAGCAGCAGGGTCATCACGAGGAGAGATGGCGTCATCGGTCGGTCCAGGAATCCTGGATGGTGCCCAGGCAGGGACTGTTAGCCGCTCCTCAGCACGGCCGCCTCTGGTCGGGCGAGCAGAAGCTTGCGCAGGCGAGTGCGGGCCCGTGAGAGCCGGGACCGGACGGTGCCAACTGGAAGCTCCAGCACCGCCGCGGCGTCTGCGTAGTCCAGGCCCTGGAGGTCGACCAGCGTGATGACCAGCGCGAAGTCAGGCGGCAAGCGCGCGATGGCTTCATGCACGATGCGGGCCCGCTCGGCCGCGACCAGCTCGTCGAGCGGACCCGGACCACCGCTCTCGGGGTCGAGCGCCTCGGGCATGGGCTGCTCGCGTCGAGCCGGAGCGGATCGGACCTGGTCCAGAAAGACGTTCTTGAGGATCCGCGCCAGCCAGGGGTAGACCGGTGCGTCGGGGCGAAAGCGTTCAAAGGCAAGGTAGCCCTTGACCAACGCGTCCTGCGTCAGGTCGGCCGCCATGTCCCGGTCGCCACACAGCGCCACCGCGGCCTGGAAGAGGCGCGCGTGAACGGGCCGGGTCAGCTCGACATAGGTCGAGGTGTCCACGACCCGCTTGGAAGCACCACCGCTCACCCGCGCAGCTCGACGCCCGACAGCACGAGGTGGCGGGTATAGCTGCGGTCGATCGGCCACACATCCGGGGTGAGGGTCGACCAATTGCGCAGGCCCGAGTACCGCAGGAAGACCCAGAGTTCACCCTTGACGTGGCCGCTGAGGCCCGCGAGGACGAACAGCCGACGGTCGCGCCGGGCCTGGGAACCCGCCAGGATCTGATCCGGGTAGACGTAGCTGATCTGCTCTTCGGGGCCGTAGCGTCGCCACTGAAACTCGACCGAGGACGACAGCTCCAAGCGATCCGAGAAGGGTTCGAGCCGAAGGACCAGCGACGGACCCTGCCCGGTCCAGGTGGACTCGGCGGTCAAGGACGCGTCGTAGGGAAGCGGCTTCTTGTCCGAGCTGGTCCCAGACCAGGTCAACACGTAGGCATTTCCACGCTCGGCACCCAGGGTCCAGCCCACGCCCAGCCAACCGGGACCGCCCAGGCCCAGGCGAAGCTGCGGTGCCAGCCGCGCCCCAAACGCGTCGAGATTGTCGTAGCCCACCAGGTGAGCGGCCCGCCTCTGCACGCTCAGGTCGGTCCGCACCAGGGCGTGCTGACCCAGCGACCAGGACAGGCCGCTGTAGAGATCTTCAGCGTCGACATAGGGCGACCAGCCCAGCCAGGCGCCGCTTGCCCCCAAGCCAGCCCAGGCGCGCAGGCGATCGGCGTGATGAGACAGCTCCATCCGGGCGCTGATCACGGCGTAGTCGAACTCCGAGGGGCCCGAGATGTACGCCCGCACCGAAGCCCCCGGACCGAAGAAGACGCGGCTATTGCCCCACCTTGCCAGGGGGATCTGCGCAGACCCGCTGGCGGACCAGCCCACGCCATTCGAAGGCGCGATGGCCTGCGTGGACTCAGAGACAAA
>JAADHA010000296.1:10268-12788 GCA_013152105.1 Oligoflexia bacterium
GATCGGCGTGGCCGTCCTGGCAGGAGCCGCGGAAGCCGGTTCCTGGGCGATCGCAGCGGGCTTCAAGGCCGTCCTGGCCGCGTCCGCCGCGTCTGCATCCTGTGAGGCCGCCACGGCTTGCAGGTCGACTGTGGCTTCGGGCTGCCGGTCGAGGGCCCGAAGGGCCAGGGCTCGCCAGTAGCGGGTCCAGGGGTCATCTGGCGCACGCTCCAGCGCCTGGTCCAGCTCGCCCAGGGCGAGCGCGGCATCGCCCGCCAGAAGGTCGAGGCTTCCGAGGTGGCTGAGGACCAGCGGATCGCCGGGTCGCTGCTGGTCCAGGGCACGGAAGCTCGCCCTGGCTTCGGGGCGCTGTCCTGCGTCGGCCAAAGCGACGGCGTGGTCGCGCGCATCGAGCCAGTGGATCTTCGAGACGTGCCGCGCCGCGGCCTGGCCCAACTGAGAGCTCGGGTCCAGGTCGACTACCGACGCGAAGTGATCGGACGCGCGGCCTCGATCGCCCTGGTCCCAGGCCAACAGTCCCGCAAGGTAGTGCGCGTCGGGCGAGTCCGGGTCCAGCTCGATGGCACGGTCCACGGCCACCTGGGCGGCGGCCAGATCACCCGCCCCTCTCTGCGCGCGAGCCAGCCAGAACCAGGCACCCGCCCGGTCCGGATACTGCGCCGTCAACGCATGAAGGATCTCCACTGCCTGGCCATAGCTACCCTCCCCCACCGCCTGTACCGCTTGGTCAAAAGAGGCGAGCGAGGCCGGGTCTGCGGCGGCGCCAGCCGGCGTCGAGAGTCCAGAGAGCCAGAAGGCCGAAAAGAGCGGCAACCAGGCCCAGCGATGAAGCAGAGACGATGACAAGCAGACCTCAATTGTAGACAAAGCGTTGGAATCGCCGTGTGTTGCGGACAGGCAGCGCAGACCGCCCCTGGTCCGATTCAAGGGGCGGTCTTGCTGTGACCCTAACCGCCCATCCCGCCAGATCCCATGCCGTCCGAACCCATGCCGTCCGAACCCATATGACCATCGTCCATGTGGCCCTCGCCCATGTGATCTTCCATGCCGCCACCCTCCATCTGGCCGCCCATCTCGGTTCCGTCGCACTCGTGGTCCACGTCATCGTGCATGTTGCCGTCGTGCATATCGCCGTCCTGCAACTCGCCGTCGTGCGTGTCGCCACCCATGGCTTCGCTGCCGGTCACCGCCGGCACAGCGTCAGCAGACACCGCGTCCGCCGAGGCGTGCATGCCCAGGCCGTGCCCCTGGGTCGTCTCGGACTGGCCCATCATCCCGTCGCTGTGCAGGTCCTCGGCGTCCATGCCCATCGCGTGGTCCATCATGCCCTGCATGTCAGCGCTCTCAGCGTGCATGGCGGGCGGTGCGGCGGGCGGCGCGGCGGGCGTGTCCATCGGTTCTTGGGCCGAGGGAGCGTCATCCATCGCCGAGGACTGCTGCTGTACGGGCTGCGGCGTGTCGGCGAGGGCGGGGCCCGACAGGGCAAGGGCCGCCACCAGGGAGAGGGTTCGCGCGGAGCTGATCATCGGATCCTCCAGGTTGCGGGCACCAGGTCCCGCTGGGTTGTTGTTGGAGACAGTTGAGCTGAGGGAGAGGCTGGGCCCAGCAGGCGCATCGGATGCCAGCCGGTCCCAGATCGACGCACGCGGCCCGACCTGGGCCGAGAGCTGGAGAACGGCCTGGCGGTCGCCCTGGCTCAGACGAAGGCCCACCGGACCGCCAGCGCCCTCGATGCCAGTGAGCTCGATGTCGAGGGGCTGGCCCGCGGGCACCATCCAGTCGCCTTGCCGCGGTGCGGGTCCGACCAGGACGACGCCCTTTGGCAGGTCCAGGTTGACCGCGACGGCCTGGTCCATGGACGCGCCCTGGATGTCGACGTGAAGCAGGACAGAATCGGGCTGCGATGGCGTCAGGACCAGGACGCCGGCGAGGGCCGCGCCACCGGCGGCAAGCAGCACCAGCCGAGGTGGGGTCAATACCTCAGCCAGACCCGCCAGCAGGCGTGAGAGGGCACTTCTTCGAGGCGCCACCACTTCGCGCAGGCGACGGTCCAGGTCCGCGCTGAAGTGAGGAGGGAGCGCGGGCATCGGCGCCTGGGCCAACGCCTGACGCATCGCGAGGAGGTCCGCCTGCCAGCGAGCACAGGCCCCGCAGTGCCCGAGGTGGGCCTGGTCCACGTCCAAGCGTGGTCGCAGGTCCGCTTCGGCCGCCACGCGGGCTCTGAGTTCCTGGCAGATCGTCCTCGGCATCGCCTCTCACCTCTGCTACACCCTCACTACGGGACAGGGGCGCTCGGAGTTCCCGGAAAGATCGAGATCGTGCCCGACGCGGCAATACGCAGCTCCCCGGCGCTCGTGACAGAAGGGCTTCACACGCGTTCGTGGGTGATATCGCCCACACTCTAGGCCCTCGCAGAGTTACGAAGCCCTGTGCTGCTGCATCGAGCGGGTGGCGCGCTTCTTGCTACCTCCTCATCTCCCTCCCCTCTCCCTACACCCCCGCCCAGGACCCGTTCATGAA
>JAADHA010000679.1 GCA_013152105.1 Oligoflexia bacterium
GCCGGTCAACCACAGGCTGCGGTGCTCGGTCAGCGTGGTGAGCAATTCGCTGTCCTGGCCGCCGTGGGTCGCTGGATAGCCCTCAGCGGGCGCTCGGGGTGTCAGCCAGGGGGGAAGATCGAGGGGCGACATGCCCGCATCCTATGACAGCGAGCGGTTAACTAGGTCGGCCCTGCCCGAGCGGTCGAGCTTGCGTCGCTCGCGTCCCAACCCGTTGAGGTGTTCCGTGCTCAGCTTCTCCGACATCCACACCATCGGCGTCGTCGGCGCCGGCCAGATGGGCAATGGCATCGCTCACGTCTCCGCACTTGCGGGCTACCAGGTCCTGCTGACGGACATCTCGCAGGACGCCCTCGACCGGGCCCGCGCGACGGTGCAGAAGAACCTGGGGCGCGGGGTCAAGAAGGGGCGCATGACCCAGGCCGATGCGGACGCCGCGGTCGGGCGGATCCGCTTCACCACCAGCATCGACGCCCACGCGGACGCCCAGTTGGTGATCGAGGCCGCCACCGAGAACCCCGATCTCAAGTGCAAGATCTTCGAGAGCCTCTCCAAGCTGGTCAACCCCCAAGCGCTGCTGGCCAGCAACACCTCGTCCATCTCCATCACGATGCTGGCCAGTCACACCGACCGGCCCGAGCGCTTCATGGGCATGCACTTCATGAACCCGGTGCCCGTGATGAAGCTGGTTGAGTTGATTCGCGGCCTGGCGACCACGGATGACACCTACCAGGTCGTGCGCGCGGTGGCTGAAAAGGTCGGCAAGACGACGGTCGAGGGACGCGATATGCCGGGTTTCATCGTCAATCGCGTGCTGATGCCCTACATCAACGAAGCGGTCCAGGCCCTCTACGAGGGCATCGGCAGCGTGCAGGACATCGACACCGGCATGAAGCTGGGGACGAACGTGCCGATGGGTCCGCTGACCCTGGCGGACTTCATCGGCCTGGACACCTGCCTGGCCATCATGGAGGTGCTCCACAACGGCCTGGGCGACAGCAAGTACCGCCCATCCCCGCTGCTCCGCAAGTACGTCGAGGCCGGCTGGATGGGGCGCAAGTCCGGCCGCGGCTTCTACGACTACAGCCGCAACTAAGGGGGTCCTGATGGAGTGCATCCGCTTTGTGTCGCGCGATGACGGCATTGGTCTGCTGACCCTGCACCGGCCCAAGGCCCTCAACGCCCTCAACTCGCAGCTCCTCGCTGAACTCGAGTCGGTGCTCGTGTCTCAGGCGGGCAGCGGTCTGTTCGCGCTGGTGCTCACCGGGCAGGGCGACCGTGCCTTTGCCGCGGGGGCGGACATCGCCGAGATGGCGGGCTTCAGCGCGGCCCAGGCCGAGACCTTCGCGGCGCGTGGACAGCGGATCTTCGAGCTTCTCGAAGCCTTCCCGGCGCCGACCATCGCGGCCGTCAAGGGCTTCGCCCTGGGTGGCGGTTGCGAGTTGGCCATGGCCTGCGACCTCGTGCTGGCCGGACCCTCGGCCGTCTTCGGGCAGCCCGAAGTCAAGCTGGGCGTGATCCCGGGCTTTGGCGGAACCCAGCGCCTGGTGCGACGGGTCGGCCGCCAGCGCGCGCTTGAACTGATGATGACCGCGCGCAACGTCAAGGCCCAGGAAGCGGTCGACCTGGGTCTGGCCCTGCAAGTCGTCGATGACGGTGACGTGGTTGGTGCCGCCATGGCGCTGGCCGGACGCATCGCGGCCAACGGCCCCGCAGCCGTGCGCCTGGTGAAGCGGGCCGTGGCCGAGACGGATCATCTCGACCTGCATCGGGGCCTGGCCGCCGAGCGCAGCCTGTTCGGTCTCTGCTTCGCGACGGACGACCAGACCGAGGGCATGGACGCCTTCCTCGACCGGCGTAAGCCGGCCTTCACCGGCCGCTGAACGCAATTCCTGTCCACAGCTTCCCTCTCAGAACCTACTGAAATCCTGCCTGAGCCGCACGGCGAGGGCTAGCACTGGAGAACCGCGATGAGCATGTTCGAGCTGTCCGAAGACCACCAGCAGATCCGCGACCTCGCGCGTGACTTTGCGCGCAATGAGATCCTGCCGGGCGCCAAGGAACGGGACCGCACCCACGCCTTTCCCATGGACCAGTTCAAGGCCATGGCCGAGATGGGCTTCATGGGCATGTTCGTGCCGCCCGAGTACGGCGGCGCGGGCATGGACGTGCTGGCCTATGTGCTGGCGCTGGAAGAGGTGTGCTACGCGGACGCTGGGGTCGGCGTCGTCATGTCGGTCCAGAACTCGCTGGCTGGCTGGCCGATCCTCAAGTTCGGAACCGAAGCGCAGAAGCAGAAGTACCTCAGCCCTCTCGCCACCGGTGAGAAGATCGGCTGCTACGCCCTGACCGAACCCAACGCGGGCAGCGACGCGGGCGCCCAGGCGACCAAGGCGGACAAGGTCGACGGTGGCTATCGCCTCAACGGCACCAAGATGTGGATCACCAACGGCCCCCAGGCTGAGATCACGGTGTGCTACGCCAATCTGGACCCCGCGCAGAAGCACCGCACCGTCTGTGCTTTCATCCTGGAGAGCGCGTGGGAGGGCTACAGCGTCGGCAAGGTCGAAGAGAAGCTCGGTATCGCCTGCAGCGGCACCTCGGAGCTGGTCTTCGAAGATCTCGCCGTCCCCGCCGAGAACCTGCTGGGACAGGAAGCCAAGGGCTTTGGGGTCGCCATGGCGACCCTGGACGGGGGCCGGATCGGCATCGCGGCCCAGGCCCTGGGCATCGCCCAGCGTTCGCTGGATCTGGCCACTGCCTACGCCAAGCAGCGGGTCGCTTTCGGCAAGCCCATCGCCCGGCAGCAGGCCATCCAGTGGATGCTGGCCGATATGGCCACGCGGATCGAGGCGTCGCGCCTGATGACCTGGAAGGCCGCGGTCCTCAAGGACAAGCACTGGGACGCGCCCCTGAACGAGCAGGCCAGCCTCTGTGGGCAGGCCTGTTCGATGGCCAAGCTCTTCGCGTCCGAGACGGCCAACTTCTGTGCTGACCGCGCCCTCCAGATCCATGGCGGCTACGGCTACAGCAAGGAGTACGAAGTCGAGCGCCTGTATCGGGACGCCCGGATCACCACCTTGTACGAGGGTACCAGTGAGATCCAGCGGCTGGTCATCGCCAAGAATGTCCTGAGCTGACGTTCCCAGAACGGCACGCACATTGCGTTGACCGAAGCTGGCACGCGGCCTACCCTGGGCTGGCGGCGGTAGCGGGTTGATGCCGACCGGCACGTGCTTCACGCGGCGGTGGGGCAGTCTGACGAGGGAGACGATGCAGGACGACCAGCGCGATCCAGGCGTGGGCGGTGTGTTGTCGACGACAGCACAGCCGGGGTCGCCTGCTGTCGCGAAACGCCGGCGTCGTCGGCACCGCATGGAGCCCGCCTTTGTGTCGGGAACCTCCAGTGAATTCCTGGGGAAGCGTCCTTTGCCCCGGGCCGCTCGCAGCCGCCCCTTGGTGTTCGTCCTGGGACCTCCGGGCGTCGGCAAGTCCGCGGTCGCCTTGCGCTTGCTCGGGAACTGTCGTTCCCCTGGCGGCGACGGTGCTGGCAGCGCACACGATGTTCTCCACCTGTCGGGTACACAGCTCCACGACGCGCTCACGAACCAGGCGCGGCGCCGAAGCTGGCGCGACGACATCCGTCATGCTCCCTGCTTGATCCTGGATGGGCCCTGCTACCTCCACCGCCGGCCGGCGGTTGTGCGGGTGCTCCGTGACCTGCTGCGGCTGCGTGCCCAGGACGGCCTGCGGACCATGGTCTGCGAGGGCGTCGATCGCTCGCCCATGACCGAGCTCATGGATGCGGTCGATTCCGAAGATCGGGCGGTTGTCGCCTTGCGCTTCCCAGTGGGACGGGGGCGGCGTCGCTACGCGGTGCGGGTCTGTCAGGACCTC
Source organism: Oligoflexia bacterium (assembly GCA_013152105.1). Lineage (GTDB taxonomy): Bacteria > Myxococcota_A > UBA796 > UBA796 > UBA2385 > UBA2385. The sequence continues at coordinate 3,898 of JAADHA010000679.1, forward strand.
GAGATCGACAGCCGGCACGCGGCACTGACCGACGACCTGGACCCCTGGACCTACGGCGCTGTCATCGACCGCTTGATGGCGGTGCGCGAGGGCCTGCGCAAGGAGCGCCGCCGCCGCCGTCGGCACGCGGTCCGGGTCTGTGATCGCCTGCGGATTTCTCGCAATTTCGCGGACCGGGTGATGGGCCTGGAACCCTACGATCGCGACCACGCGACGCAGATCCTGGTTGATGTCCGCGATGACCTGGCACGCAAGCGCCGCCGCCGCCGTCGGCGTGGTCGGGAGCCCGGCCCTACTTCCGGGTGAGCGAGTCGCAGTCGATGCTGCTGCTGATCACGCTGATCTTTCCGTTCCAGGTGGACCCGTCTTCCAAGGTGGCCCAGCGCTGCTGGTTGGTGTCGCAGCTCCCGCTGTCGCTGCCATCGACCTTGAATTTCACGACATAGGTCTCGGTTCGCGCCCCCTGGCGTTCGCCGCTCTGCAGCTTGAGCTGCGGCCAGGCGATTCGGTCGCCAGTGCTGTTGCCCTGGGCCTTTTCGGTGCGCGCGGTGGTCCACTTCTGGGTGCGATAGGAGCACTTCTGGCCGTAGACCGGTTCGTCCTTGTAGGTCGGTGAGCACTCCTTGACCTTGTCGTAGGTGCCGTCGCCCTTGTCCTTGCGCACGGTCTTGCACTCTTCGCCGGACTCGACCTTTTTTGTGCTCTGCTGTTCCTTCTTGCACACGATGTTGGTGGCGTCCTTGGGCACCGACTCTTTCCACGCAGACGCGGTGGCTGTGCCCTGCTTCTCGACCGTGATGGACCGAGTCCAGCTATGGCCGGTGACGGTCACCGAGGCGTCTTTCTTCCAGAAGGTGGACATCAGGCAGAAGGCTGCGAAGCCCACGAAGAGCAGGACCACGACGAAGAACGCGCAGCCCTTGCGACTGCCCTTGCCGCCCCCGCCCTTCGCCGGATCAGGTTCGGGCGGTGGAGGCGGGTCATCTGGGCGCTGGTCGGCCTTGCGTTTCACGGCTGCGGCTTCGTCCAGGGGACTGCCGCAGTTTCCGCAGAAGGTGGCCTGGGCCGAGTTGGGTGTCGAGCAGTTCGGGCATTCCCGGTCCGCACCGTGGAAGGGATGGTCCTCGACCGCGATCTCTTCGCCCTCTGGCGGGTAGTAGCGTTTGTCGGGGTCTTGCGCGCCACCGCAGCTTGGGCAGTGGCGGTGGTCCAGGCCCAAGAGCTTCTCGGTGCCACAGAAGGGGCAGTCCCACAGCATCTGGTATCGGCCGACATCTTCGGTGCGCATCGTGGTCCTCCGGCAGGGGCCGCAAAGCCTACCGCCTGGCGATGGGCACGGCGGTCAGCTCAGCGGATGGCGAGACCGTCGATCAGGGCGTCAATGCCGCCACTGTCGAAGTGATCCAGGGCGCGCTGGGCTGGGCTCTGCCTGGTGGACAGGCGGTGTCGCAGGGGGCGCAGCAGCCGTTCTTCGCCCCGGCCGCGTGCCGCCAGGCCGGCTTCGCAGCGGTCCAGGACGTCACCGAGCAGCCCTGGCACGGGCTCGGGAGCGTCCAGCCCCAGGACGATCACCTGCTGATGCCAGTGGCGCATCTGGTGCCAGGCCGTGTCGCCCAGGCGCCGCTGCAACAAGGTGGCCAGATCGGCGCCAGCACAGATCATCGCGACCCCCAGGGCCGATGCCGCCATGTGGTCCGCGCGCCGGTGGCCGTCACTTGCCAGGCCGCGCTCGGTCCAGGGCTGTTGGCAGGCGGCGCGCAGCTCGATCGTGCCGTGGTTGGAGCGGGGGCGAGCGCTGTTCCAGATGTAGTGCTCGTGGAACTCGAAGGCGTCGTAGACCGGCTGGCGCCCGGTCGCTTCGGGATCGGCTCCGTGGTGCTCCAGCCAGGTCCCAAAGCTCAGCGCACCGGGCTGGTAGGACCACACGCCGCCCTGCTGACGCCGCTCCATGATGAAGGGCTGGCGGGCCAGGTGGCCGATCATCTCGCGGATGTCCTGGAAGGGGCCGGCGGGCATGCCGTGGCGATGATCGCGGGCGTGGATCTGGCCCATATGGCTTTCACGAGCGCAGCAGAAGCCGCTCTTGCTGCCGGCGTAGATTGGGGAGTTCGCGCAGAGCGCCACCGTCACCGGGGCCAGCAGATTGCAGATGCTGGCCAGAGGCGCGACTTCGTGCCGGCGGACGCTGGCGTGGATCTGGTCGCTGGCGGTCAGGGTGAACCACAGCCAGGGATCACCCAGGACCTGCAACAACACGCCGTAGCGCGACTTGTGGGTCATCAGCGCGGGGGTCGGCGGGGAGAGGGGCTGGGTGCCGTAGCCCAGCAGCGTCCAGCCCTGGACCGAGAGCGCATCGAGCAGGATCTCCACGGCTAGTTCGTGATCATCGGCGATCTGCCAGAGATCATCGTGGGGCCCGGTCAGGACCTCGATCGTGCCGCGCCCGACCTCGCTGAAGTAGGTAAAGCGCTGGCCTTCCAGGGCGACGACCAGGCGCCCCTCGCGCTTGGGAAGCAGAGGCAAGCCTCGCTCGGCGGACAGCTCGGCCAACAGCGGCCACAGCGCGGCCAATTCCACCGCTGTGCCGTCTTCGCGGACGATCGGGTACTCGGCTTCACGTCCGACCGTGCGCCAGGTCGCGGGGCCCTCGGGGAAGCCGGCGGCGAAGCGCGAGGCGATGGTGTCGAGGTGCTCGGCGGCAGGGATGGTGCGGGGCATGGCGAGCTCAGAGGGCAGCGATTCAGAGGGCAGCGATTCAGAGGGCAGCGATTCAGAGGGCAGCGATGGTGTCGGGCAGGTCGGCGGCGCGCGCGCAGCTTGCCGTGGCGGCTGTGGCCTGGCTGCCTCGGTCGACGACGGCCAGGAAGAGGACGGCCTTCATGCCCACCGCGAGGGGACCGGCGACGTCGTTGGCTTCGCGGTCGCCGACGTGCGCCATGCTGAACAGGGGGGTTTTGAGCTGCTGACTGGCTTGGGCAAAGACGCGGGGCGAGGGCTTGCTGGCGCCGGCCTCGTCCGAGAAGACGAAGGCGTCGAAGTAGTCGAAGAGCCCGTGCTGGCGCAGGATGCCGCGTAGGTGGCGCCCCGGGGTGACGATCGTGTCGCTGATGATGCCCAGGCGATAGCGGCCCGCGAGGGCGTCCAGGGCGTCCTTGATCCCGGCCACGGGCTGGGGAGGCAGGTCCAGCTCCATGCGCTCGATGGCGTCGACCAGGGCGTCGAAGCCCGGTGTGCGAGCGACACCCAGCGTGCGCAGCGCCTGGTCGATCCGCCACGCCACGGAGGGCGTGTGCTGATCGACCTTCCAGGCATGGCGAAACCGGGCCAGCCCGATGTTCCAGGCGTCGGACAGGGCGTCCTTGGCCAGGTCAGGGTGGTGGGTCGAGAGTTCGGTGGTGAACAGCGCTTGGCGGGCCAAGGGCTTGGAGAGCAGACCTTGCGCTGCCCGATCCGCTTCGTCCGAGTCGTCGACGACCAGGGTGTCCCACAGGTCAAAGGTGATGGCATCGACAGGCATGTGGCTGCCTAACCAGAAACTGCATGGGCCATGGGTGCAGCGCGGCCTGCCGCGATATCTTCCCGCCGCGGAATCTTCTGACCGCTGAGGTGTGACGATGCGGATTGACCCTGGCATCGAGCGAATCCTGGTCCCTGTGGACCTTGGGCCTGGAAGCAGGCTCTTGTTCACCCATGCCCTCAAGCTGGCGCTGTGTACGGGCGCGCGCTTGACCGCGGTTCACGTGGGCTCTGACCCTGACGCGGTCGTGTCCTGGACTGGCTTGCCCGACGTCGCAGAGCTCCTGGTTTCTTGGGGCGTGCTCTGCAAGGGCGCCACCGAGGACGATGTCCGCTCCCTGGGCTTGCACGTCGACCGCGACGCGCGAGTCGCCTCGGACGCGCGGCAGGGTGTCGTTGGCGCGGTCATCGACCAGGTTCCAAACATCATCGTCGTTGGCACCGCTGGCCGGCAGGGCCTTGATCGCCTGCGCCACGGCAGCGTCGCCGAGGCCGTGGCTCGCCGCTCGGGGGTGGTGACCCTGTTCGTCCCAGCGGCAAGCGATGGTTTCATCGATCCGGACTCTGGGCGCGTGAAGGTCGACACGGTCCTCTTCCCCGTCGGTGGAGCGGTGGAAGAGCTGCAGCACGCCGTGGACATCCTGGGTGCCTTTCTCGATGTCCTCAGGGTGCGCGACACGCGCGTCATCGTCGTGCACATCGGTGACGATGTCCTGCCGCAGATCTCGGTCGAGGCCCGCGAGGGCTGGCGCTGGGAGGTCGACCGGCGCCAGGGCGATGTCGCAGACGGCATCCCCGCTGCCATCACCGCCGCCATCGTCCGACACCAGGCCGACCTGGTCGTCATGGCGACGCATGGCCACGACAGCCTGGGCGATATGCTGCGCGGCAGCAAGACCGAGCAAGTGCTGCGCCGTGCAAGTTGCCCGGTGCTCGCGGTCCCGGTCGGCTGAGGCTTCCATCAGCCGTCGGGATGGACCACCGTGATGCGTTGGCCCGCGGCGATGTCAGCCTGCTCCACGGTGGCGCCATCGGGCCAACGCACCCTGAGGCTGTCGACCTGTGTGGCCACGCCGATGCCGAAGTAGAGTTCAGAGGGCCCCTGGCTGACCGTTCGCAGGGCGTGGAGCTCTCTGACTTGCGTCCGTCCGCCCGCGCTGAGCTCTACACGAGCGCCGTAGCTCTCGACGTTATTGCCCGCTCCCCGCAGGTCTACGGTCAGCCAGTTGCCGTCGCCGCAGGGGTTGTTCCAGATCAAGGGGGATCCGGTGAAGCCGCCGACGATCAGCTCGGGGTAGCCGTCCCGATCCAGGTCGGCGACCGCGGTTCCGAAGTGCCAGTCGGTGCTGGCGAAGCTGCCCCCGGCGAAGCTGGCGCTGCGCTCGACATTGGTGCCGTCCACGTTCTCCCAGATGGCATCGGGCTGGGGCCCTTTCAAGCCGGAGAGGGCGACGCTGCCCAGATCAGGCGGGGGGGCTGCGGTGACGATGAAGTCGATGTCCCCGTCGTTCTCCAGGTCCAGGGCCTCTGGGCTCCAGGTGGACCACATGGACGTGTCCTTGTGGTCCAGCCCTGGGAAGGTCGAGCCCAGGCCCAGGGCGGAGGCGGCCTGGTAGTAGCTCACACCGCCCGTGACGCTAGTGTCCCTCATCGACATGAAGCAGGCCACAGTCGGGGCGATGTCCCCCAGGCAGTAGTCCAGCAGGCCGTCGCCGTTCTGGTCCCAGCTCGCCAGGCCCATGCCCGAGATGGGCATATTCCAGCCGATGTCGTCCGCGTCGTTGACCAGGACGGCGTAGCCGTCGCTGGCGGTGCCGTCATTGCGCAGGAAGGCCGAGGTGGGCAGGCCGATATTGGCCCGGTCGCTGGCCAACAACAGGTCGATGTCCCCGTCATCGTCGCGGTCCGTGAAGACGCTCAACAGTGAGAGCGCGTACTCACCGCGGTCGATGACGCCCCGGCTCGTCAGCGTGCCATCCTGGTTGAGGAAGAGGTAGTCCGGACTGCCCTCACCGCCTTCGGGGGCAGGCTGGAAGTCGGGGCCGTCGGGCCGGTCCAAGCCGGGCAGAGCCAGGTCCAGGTCTCCGTCGCCGTCGATGTCGCCAGCGGCCCAGGAGTTGAAGCAGGTCCGCGGGTAGTCGGGCTGGTCGTAGACGACCTGGAAATCGCTGAAGCTCATATCCCCTTGGTTGCGGGCGACCAGCAGCAGCGAGGAGCCGGTGAGGATCACCTCGGGCAGGCCGTCGCCGTCGAGGTCCGCGACGCCGGTGCCCAGCACGCGTCGGTCCCAGGTGTCGCTCACATTCAGGTCGATGGCCGCGTCGGTGAAGTGGCCAGTGCCGTCGTTGACGTAGGTGCGTGGAAAGCCGTCGATGCGCGGGAAGAGCAGGTCGATGTCGCCGTCGCCGTCCATGTCGTGCGCCACCACCCCGCCTGGCACGACGTTGCACTCGTAGCCGTCACCCGGCGTGTCGTAGACGAAGTCGACGCCACGCTCAGCGGCGTTCTCGGTCAGGCGGTCGAAGCCCGAGACCGGGTCGCCGGTGCAGGGGTTGGGCGCGGTCGGTCCCGTCCAGGGCGTCGCGCTGTCGGTGCCGCCGCCGCTGTCGGTGGACTTGTTGTCGCCGCGGCAGGCGAGCGCCGCCAACAGGATGGTCAGGTGCACGGGAGAGGTCCTTGGACGAAAGACGGCACGGTCTCAGTCTACAGCCTGTCGCTGTGCAGGGCGCGCAGCTATGCTCCACCGCGTCGCGCACCCGGAGGATGTCCGCGTGAAGGTCTTTCTGTTCTCTTCGAACCTCTACTCGCAGTTCCCGGCGGTCTACCCCAACGGGGTCGGTGCGCTCTCGGCAACGCTCAAGCAAGCGGGGATCCAGGTCGAGACCTTTCACCTCAGCAAGCCCGAGGATCTGCAGCGCGCACCAGAGATCCTGAGACGTGCATCGCCCGATGTTGTCGGTTTCTCTTGCGTAAGCTGCGAAGCGCGCCTGATCGAGGACCTGGCCGCGATGTCCAAGCGGTGGAAGCCCCAGGTGCCGTTCCTGGTGGGGGGCATCCACGCCATCGTGGCCACGAAAGACGTCTACCGTTGCGAAAACGTAGATGCCGTGTGCATCGGCGAGGGCGAGGTGGCGCTGATGGACTATCTGCGCAAGCTCGAAGCTGGCCAGGATGTCACGTCCACGAAGAACTTCCTCTTCAAGAAGGGCGACAGCTTCATCCAGAATCCCTCGCTCCCCTTCGTGGCGGACCTCGACTCGCTCCCCTCGCCCGACCGCAAGGTCTGCGATCTCCAGCAGGTGATCGACGCGAACAACGGCGTCATCAACCTGATGATGAGCCGGGGCTGCCCGTGGAACTGCCGCTTCTGTAGCAACGCCGATATCAAGGCCGCCGGGTCGGGTCGCTACGCGCGGATGCTCTCCATCGACCGCGCCATGGACGAGCTGGACCAACTCACAAGGGACTACCACTTCACCTTGGTCTGCCTGCGGGACGACACCTTCACCTGGGACCGGCGCTGGGCTTTGGGCTTCGCCGCCGCCTACAAGCAGCGCTTTGACACGCCCTTCGTGATCTTCTCGCGGGTGGACACGCTGGACGAGGAGCTGATCCGTGAGCTGGCCGCGGCGGGCTGCAAGGAGATCTTCCTGGGGCTGGACTCGGGCAGCGACCACATCCGCAACGCCGTGCTGGACAAGCGGCAGGACAACGCGGACCTGTTCAAGGTGACCGACCTGATGGCCCGGTACGGCGTGACCCCGGTCATCTCGAACATCGTCGGCCTGCCCCACGAGACCCCCGCCGACCACCAGCAGACGGTCGAGATCAACCGGCGCCTGCATGCTCGGAAAGTCGTGTTCAGCGCCGCATTTGGGGCCTGTCCCAAGATCTGGGTCTTCACGCCCTGGCCGGGTTCGGATCTCTACCGAGAGTGCATGGACCAGGGCTGGCTCACCGAGGAAGCCGGCTCGGCCAAGGTCTACCGCGAGAGCTCGCTGGTCATGCCGAATTTCCCGCCCGACCAGATCGATCAGGCATTTCGCACCTTTCGCTACAAGGTCTACAAGGACCACTTCCCGCTTCGCGCCACGCTGTTCCGCATCTATGACGCGTCCTTGGTGCAGGACGTCTTTGAGCGGATCCCCCTCGCGGCGATCGGCCGGGTCCGTCAGGGCCTGCTGGACGCCATGACCCTGGCCCGACCGGTGCTGCGTCGGGGACGGCGCGCGGCCCGTTGACGACTCGGCTCTCCAGGCACCCGCGGCAGGGCCACCCAGCGCCCCCTCGTGGGCCGCGGGTTGTGCTCCTCGACCCACGCACGGTGGTCGACGGGCGGGATGTGTGGTTCCTGCGCGACGCGTTCGGTGGCGAGGCGCCCCTCTCCTGCCCCTATCCACCGCTCGAACTGGCCTTCACCGCGGCGGTTCTGCGGCAACACCAGGTGCCGGTCGAGCTGATCCCGGCCAATGTGCTGGGGCTCTCCCATCGCGCGGTCGCGGCCCGTCTGCGGCTCGACCCGCCCAGCCTGCTGCTCTTTCCCACGGCCTGGGGCTCCTTGGAAGACGACCGCTTGCTGCTCTCGATCCTTCGAGCGGTGCTGCCGGACACCACCCTGGTCGTGTCCGGTCCCAACGTGACCGCCATGCCGGAGCTGTTGCTGGGGGACAAGGGCGCTCACTTCGTCATCCTCGGTGAGCCCGAGGAAGCGGTGCTCTTGTTGGCCCAGGGTCGGGCGCCTTCGCTGATCCCCAACCTGGCCTCTCGCCAGGACGGGCAGACTGTGTCGACACCCCGGCGGATCCCACTGGGCTTTGAGTCCTACCCGCTGCCGGCGCGCGATCTGCTGCCGCTGGACCGCTACGTGATCCCCTTCGCACGCCGCAGCCCGTGTACGACCCTGGTGACGACGCGCGGCTGCCCCGGGACCTGTACCTTCTGTCCCTCGCAGCTCTGGCACGATCGAGACGTGCGTGGCCGACCCGTCGACCTGGTGATGCAAGAGATCGACGAGCTGGTCGGTCGATACCGGATGCGGGACCTGGTGTTCCGCGACGACACCTTTACCTGGAGCCGAGATCGCACCCTGGCCCTGTGTGATGCCCTGCTGCGGCGTGGTCACGACCTGAGCTGGCGCTGCTTCGCGACGGTGTCGACGGTCGACCCGGACCTGCTGAAGACGATGGCCCAGGCGGGCTGCACCCAGGTCTGCTACGGCTTCGAGTCAGGGGTCGATCGCCTGCTGGCCACGACCGGCAAGCGGACGACCGTCGCCCAGGGGCGGGACGCGGCGCGGTGGACGCACCAGGCCGGGATTGAAGTCGCGGGGACCTTCCTGCTGGGGCTCGAGGGCGAGACACGCCAGTCGATTGAAGAGACCCTGGCCTTCGCGGTCGGGGCGGACCTGGACTACCTCCAGGTCAACGTGGCGACCGCACTGCCCGGCACGCCCTTCGGCCGCCGACACGAGCGGACGGGGCAGCACAGCCACCCGGAGCGCTTTCGCTGGTTCGGCACGCCCTCGGGAGCGTCGGTTGAGCTGAACGGCCAGGATCTGGCCCGCGAGGTGCGCCGCTTCTATCGTCGCTACTACCTGCGCCCCGGCTACGTTCTGGGGCGCTTGCGCTCGGGCCGCGGCCTGGTCCCCCTGGTCGGTCACGCTCGCCTGGGGCTGCGCTTGGCGCGGGCGACGGTCAGGGGCGGGCGTTGATGCGGATCCTGTTCCTGCAAGACAGCGGCATCAACGAGTCCCTGGCCCTGGCCGACCTGTCGGGGGCGCTGGGGGCACAGGGGCACGAACGGTGCCTGATCTTCGGAGATGAGGAGCGGCACCTAGACCAGCGGATTCGCGAGTATGACCCGCAGCTTGTCGTGATCCCCTGTCCGGTGGCCGGCCACAAGCGCGCCCTGGCGGACGCCGCCCGCGCGAAGGCGGCGACGGACTGCACCACCCTGCTGGCTGGCACCTACGCGACCTTCAACCCCGATCTGGCCCGCCGGCCCGAGGTGGACGCGGTCTGCGTGGGCGAGGCCGAGGGCGCGGTGGCCGAGCTGGCCGAGGCGCTGCACCAGGGCAAGGGCGTGCCCCGGGACATCGCAAACCTGGCCGTCGATGGACCCGGCGGCCTGGTGGTAAACCCGGTGCGGCCGGCCATCGAAGACCTCGACTCGCTGCCATTTCCTGATCGTGATCTGGCCTTCTCCTACGACTTCATGGCTCGCCTGCCCTGGAAGAAGTTTTCGACGGGCCGCGGCTGCGTGCACACCTGCTCCTTCTGCTGGAACACGACCGTCAACGAGATGTATGGCGGCGCCTCGGTCTTCGTCCGTCGCAAGTCCCCGCAGCGCGCGGTGGAAGAGGTGCGGCGGGTGATGCGGCGCTACCCGCTGACCCGCGTTCACTTCTCGGACGACCTGTTCACCTTGCAGGCAGGCTGGCTGGAGCGCTTCGCGCCACTCTACCGACAGGCCGTCGGGCTGCCCTTCACCTGCAACTCCTCGGTGCCCTTGACGACCGAGCGGGCGGTGGCTGCCCTGGCCTCGGCTGGTTGCAGCGGCGTGGCGATCGGGGTGGAGACCGGGAACGAGGACCTGCGCGCCGAGATCCTTGGCAAGCGAGTCAGCAACGACCAGGTGCGGGCCGCCGCCGCGGTCGTGAAGGGACACGGACTGAAGCTCATCACCTTCAATATGGTGGGATCGCCCGGTGAGACGGTTGACGATGTGCTGTCGACCATCGCTCTGAATCGCGAGTTGGGGGCCGACTATGTGCGGGTCAATATCGCCGTCCCGCTGCCCCACACCAGCTTCGAGGACTCGGCTTTCACCAGGGGTTTTCTCAACGACAAGTGGGGGGCGGCCCGCTTGGATGGGCTGACGAAGCCGCGCCTGATCGTGAACTCCGACGAACGCCAGGCCCTGGTCAACCTGTACCTGGCCTTTCGCCCCGCCGTGCACCTCTCGGCGGTGCACCGCCACCTGCCCAGCCTGGTCAAGCTGTCCACTCCTCGCCTGCTCTCGCTGCTACGGCTGTGGGGGGTCGTCGAAGAGAAGGGCATCACCGGGATCGGCTGGCTGGATGGGCTGCGCTACTTCCGCCACGTCGGCGAGCCGCGCAAGCGCACGGCCAACTACGTGAGCTTGATCTGAGGCTGGCTGGGTCCTGCGTACTCAGGCCGGTTCATCACCCGGGGCGATGCTCTGCCCGATGGCGCGCCCCAGGCGCACGGGCTGGCCGGGCTTCAGGGTCCACCGGACTTTGCCCGGCATGGTCAACAGGATCACGGTGCTGCCCAAGGCGAAGCGACCCAGCTCGGCGCCGCGGTCCAAGACCGGGGCGGGGTCCAAGACCTGGTCTTGCGCTGCCCCGCCGGTGTTGGTGGTGACATCGCTGACCACGGTCGACATCCGCCCGACGCCAAAGGCGCCGACCATGACCTGGGCGATGCAACCCAGACCACCCAGCGGGTCCGTGTCCAGCGCGAAGACCAGGCGCTCGTTGCGCCCGAAGAGCCCAGCGACGCGCCGCGTGGCAGCCGGGAAGACCGGCCAGAGCTGGCCTGGGAGGTAGCGCAAGGCGGCGATGGTGCCCTTGGCCGGGGTGTGGACCCGGTGGTAGTCGTGGGGCGAGAGGTAGAGCACGCAGTAGCCCCCGCCGTCGAAGCGGCTGGGGTCCAGGGCCTGGGGTCCGCCTGTGCCGCCCAGCAGCTCGGCGACGCTGGCCGTGACGCCCTCGGCCTGGACGAAGCGCCCGTCTTCGATGGTGCCGAAGCTGTGGGCGCGTCCGTCGACCGGGCTGACGAGCACCCCGGGTCGGGGATCGACCGGTCGGAGGCCGGGACGCAGCGGGCGCACGAAGAGATCGGCCAGGGTCGGGTAGTCGTCCAGCTTGCCCTGGCACTCGGTCAGGTCGATCCGGTACTTGCGCACGAACCAACCGACCAGGGCGCGGTGCAGCCAGGGTGGCAGGCGCAGCCGGGCCGAGCGTCCCATGAAGCGGGCGACGGGGTTCTTGGGGACGACGCTGAGCGCCGTGACGATGAGGGCGTCCTTCACCGAGGGACCTCCGAATGGTTAGGCCGGCTCCATGTACCCAACCATCTACCAGCACGGCAGCCTGGGCTTCCACATGTGGGGCTTGATGGTCATGTCGGGCTTCATCATGGCCTTCATCTTCGTCAGCCGTCGGGTGCCGCGGGTCGGCATCGACCCCGACGCCATGGTGGGCCTGTACCTGTGGGTGGTGGTCGGCGGGCTGTTGGGCTCTCGGCTGCTCCACTTTACTATGGCCGAACCCAAGCTCTTCTTCAGCAATCCGCTGGTCTTCTTCAGCCTGGACCAGGGCGGTTTTGCGTTCTACGGTGGCGTCATCGGGGGGGCCATCGCTGGCGCGGGCTACGCCTGGCGGCACAGCCTGTCGGTGTGGAAGATCTTGGACATTGCCGCGCCCAGCATCATGATCGGCTTGTCTGTCGGTCGGCTGGGGTGCTTCTTCGCCGGCTGCTGCCACGGCCGCACCTGTCCCCTGCCGCAGTCCGCGACCATGCTGTCGCTGCCGGGCGGCTCCATCGTCACGACCGCTGGCTTTCCCTGGGTCGCCCTGGTCTTCAAGCGTGGCGTTGGGGTGGGTGACATCTTCGATGTGCCGGTCTACCCGACCCAACTCTGGGAGAGCAGCGCGGCCTTCGTGCTCTTCCTGTTTCTGTCCTGGATGTGGCACAAGCACCGGCGCTTCGACGGCCAGGTACTGGCGATGATGCTGGTGCTCTATGCGATCCTGCGCAGCACGATCGAGACCTTCCGGGGCGACACCATCCGCGGGGTGGACTACTTCGGCATGTTCTCCACGTCGCAGCTCGTGAGCGCATTCATGGTCGTCGTCGCGATCGGCATCGTCGCGGTCAAGGCGCACAGCGGCGTGGCGCCCGAGACGCCCTTCGTGCCGCCGGACGACGATGATCTGGAGATCTGAGCGGTCGCCGTAGCTTTGCTGCGCGGCCTTACTGCGTGGTCGTCGTGCCAGTGGTGCCAGTGGTGCCAGTCGTGCCAGTGGTACACACCAGGCCGTCGATCGCGTCCTGGTCCTGCTGGTCTTCCAGGGCGATGGTGCACTCGTCCTGAAGCTGGACATCGGCGTTGGCGTAGGTGTTGCCCAGGGCCTGGCAGTCGACGCCCGGGTCGCTGTCGTGGCAGTCGCACATGTAGTTGACGTAGTCGTCGCAGGGGTTCGTTTCGCAGCCAAGCACCAGGGACAGTGCGGTGGCGGCGATCAGGGGGCGAATGAGCGAGGGCATCGGGTCCTCCATCGGTGCGGGGTGCGATATAGCTGGCGGCGCCACGGTCGGGCCAGTCTCATCCTCAGATCTGTACCCACGTGCCCCCACGCACTGCCCTCCGGAGAACCCAGCATGCACGGCACGGCCCGCTTTGAAGACAAGGTCGTCCTGGTGACCGGCGCCACCAGCGGGATCGGTGCCGCGCTGGCCACCGCCTTTGTGGCGGAAGGGGCCCGCGTCGTCGGTTGCGGTCGGGACCAGGGGCGCCTGATGAGCCTGGCCAGCCGGGTCGATCTGGCGCTGACCCTGGATGTCACCAGCCAGGGCAGCGTCGACATGGCCGCCGCCGCGGTCCAGGATCGCTATGGGCGCGTGGACATCGTCGTCAACAACGCGGGTATCGGTCACTTCCAGGCTTGGCAGGACACCACCATCGTCGACTTCCAGCGGATCATGGACACCAACCTCTACGGGGCGATCCGGGTGGCCCAAGCGCTGCTGCCGGGCATGGTGGCGCAGGGTGAGGGGGTCCTGGTGAACATCGCCAGCGTCGCGGGCGAGCGGGGCTACCCCAAGCACACCGCCTACTGTGCCAGCAAGCACGCCATGATCGGCTGGTCTCGTGCCCTGACCAAGGATCTGCGGGGCAGCGGGGTCGCGGTCGTGCTCGTCTGTCCGCCGGCGGTCGACACCCCCTTCTTTGAGAACGCGGGTTTTCCGGACTACAAGGCTCACCATCCTGGTCTGGCCTTGATGTCTCCCGACGCGGTCGCGGCGGGTACGCTGGACGCGGTCGCCGGTCGGCGCACGCAGGTCATCCTCTCGCCACGGGCCCGTGCCCTGTGGCTGCTCGACAAGCTGGCTCCTCCCCTGGTGGAGGGGCTTCAGCGCTGGAAGGACGCACGATGAGCGACGATTCCCGTACCCCTCAGTCGGAACAAGACCAACTTCCCGCGGTCTCGACATCGACCCAGCACGGCATGATCGTGTCGGCGGAAGACATCGGCGCCAGCGTCGATGTCTGGGCTACGGCGGCGGCCAGCTCGCTCTCGCAGCAGCTCGTGGTGGCCTTCCTGGGCAGCGCATCCTGTGGCAAGGACGCGGCCATCCGGGCCATCTTCGGCATCGACTTCGGACAGATCGACCCCATCCCCGGCTCGACCGACCGGGTCCGCGTCTCTCCGATGGACGCGGCGCGCAATGTGCTGGTCGTCAACGCGCCGGGCTTCGGAGACCTGCGCCAGGGCGTCGAGTCCGCCGCTCGCGGGGTGCTCGATCACCTCGATCTAGCTGTGTACATCGTCAACTGCGACGGTGGCGCCAGCATCGACGAGCGGCGGGACCTCGACGCGATCCGTGGGCTGGGCCGTCCAGTGCTGGTCTGCCTGAACAAGATCGACCTCATTCGACCCCATCAGCGCGAAGCATTCATCCAGACCACGCTGGTTCAGCTCGGTGTCGAGCGGGTGGACGCCGTCGTCACCGCCTTTGATCCGCTGCCGGCCCTGGCCGACCGGCCGCTGGGGGTGGACGCGGTGATCCACTGGATCCACCAGAAGCTCGAAGACGACGGCAAGGCGCTGCTCTTCGCCAAGCAGCTTCGCAACAAGGCCGCCGCCTGCGAGGTGATCATCCAGGCCGCGGCCCAGCGAGGCGCGCTGGCGGGGGCGATCCCCGTTCCCGGCGCGGACATGGCCGCGGTCACCGCGGTGCAGGTCAAGCTGATCAGTGACATCGCGACGATCTTCGATGTGCGTCTCGACAAGGACATCGCCATGTTCATCATGGCAGAGACCCTGGCGGGGACCGGCAAGGGCTTCGTGCGGTGGGCCTTGGAAGCGCTCAAGGCCGGGGGCTGGGTGCCAGGAGGAGCGATCGCCGAGGTGGCGGCCAGCGCCTTGGGGGCGACCATCGCGGGGGCATCGACCTACGGCGTCGGCAAGGCGGCGGTCGCCTATATGGGGCGTAAGCAACACGTCTCGGGCGACGAACTGCGGCAGGTCTTCGACGCCGAGGCGACCCAGTGGAAGGAGCGGCGCTCGTGACGGCCGCGCCCTGGTCTGCCGAGGTCGCCCGGGCGCGCCGGGAGCTGACCCTGCACGAGCTGCTGCGGCGCTGTCACCGCGACGAGCTGCTGCCGCTGGCCCAGGTCTTGGGAGTGAATCCAGATGGTCTGGGCACGGGCAAGCTGGCCGAGGTCTGCGCCTGGGCCTTGCGCCGGGCTGGGGGCCATGAGCTGGCCAATCTGGTGAAGCGCAGAGGCCGCGGACCGGGCTATCCCCGGGTCTTGCGTGAGCTGGCCGAGCGATTGGGGGTGACGGCCGAGCCGACGCTGGAGCGCACCGAGTTGGCGATCATGGCGGCCTGGCTGGAGCAGTCGAAGGGCTCCCTCGATGATGCCCAGCGGCACGCCCTGTCCGTGGTCTTCGCGGCCCGTGACCCGACCGCTGTACCGCTGGACGGCGTGGCGCAGTCGACGGCCCTGGCGCCGCGCCCTCACAGCCCGGCCCCCGCATCGTCTGGATCTTCCGGCAAGCTGGTCGCGGCAGGTGGCGCCTTGCGGGTCCTGCCCCTGTTCATGCCGCTGCTCGGCCCGGCCACGGTCGCCGCCGGCTTGTGGTGGCTCGGCCGGCCCAAGGACGCGACCCTCTTCCAGGCCGTGCTCGAGGTCGCTCGCCTGCGCCAGGTTGTACGCCACCGGGTCACGGTGGGCGTCGTGGGTTCGCCCAGCTCGGGCAAGGATGCGGCAATTCACGCGGTCTTTGGGGTCGAGACAGGCAACATCAACCCGGTCGCCGGGTCGACCCAAGAGGTCAGCATCACCCGGCTCCACGACGCCAGCGCCCTGTTCGTCGTGAACACCCCCGGTCTGGGCGATGTCGTCGAGAGCGTGACGGAAGAGGCGCGCCAGATCCTGCATCACATCGATGTCTTCATCTACGTGCTCAACGCCCAGGGAGGGGTCCAGGCCCGCGAACTGGCGGACTATCGGACCTGCGTGGCCATGGGACGGCCGGTCTTGGTGGTGGTGAACAAGATCGACACCATCCGTCCCCGCGACCAGGAGCGCTACGTGGCCGACGCTCGGGCCAAGCTGGATGCCCCAGGGGATGACTTCCTCTTTGCCGCCTTCGACCCGCTGCCCCAGCTCTCGCCGCACCCGATCGGCGTCGCTCCGGTTCAGGCCTGGCTGACCAGGCAGCTCGCCGAGCTGGGCAAGGACCCGACCGAGCTGCCCTGGGTGCCGACAGCGCTCGACGCGGATGTGGCGCCCCCTGGGGCCACGAAAGTCCCAGAGCCCCCTGTGCCTGATGACACTGGTTTGAGCAACATGTAGCTTCGGTTTCAGCCCAACATCAGTTTCAGCCCAACATCAATGGTGCCTGCCCGCTCTCCGGGTGCCTCTGTTGGCCCGCAATCGGTCGGTGCCACATGAGAAAACCATTGGCGCTTGATTATGGCCGATGCCGACGGGGTGAACAGTGACTACCTTGGTGCCGCCGGCGGGAACTGGCTGCCTGCCAGGCACGGAGCAGAACATGACGAAGGGTGGTACGGAAGGCGGGTGCAGCCGTCGTGGCGTGATGTGTGGATTCTCGGCCCTGTCGGTGCTGGGGCTCGCTGGGATGAGCCCGTTGGTGGCTTGCGGCGGTACTGTCGGTATTGTCGGCAAGGATGCCGGGACCGTTGGGCAAGGTGGCGCGGGCGACACGGGCGATGGCGGTTCTACCACCATCAGCGGCAACGGCACGGATGGCGGTGGAAGCTCGACCGGCGACGGGGTCACAGGTGACGCTGGCAGCACCGGTGGCGCGGACACGTCGGTCTGCGACGCCAGCAATGCCATCTGCATCGACCTGGCCAACACCAGGAATGCCGCGGCCCTGGGGAGTGTGGGCGACTATGGCTATCTCTCGATCACGGGAGACACCCTCATCGTGGTCCATCTCGGCGATGGCGTGTTCGACGTGCTGTCGGCGATCTGCACGCACCAGGGCTGCCAGGTCTCCTACCGTGACCGCCAGGACGACATCTTCTGCGCGTGCCACAATTCCGACTTCGACTTGGATGGAAACGTGATCAGCGGGCCCGCTCCTCGCCCGCTGCGGCATTACCCAAGCGAGCTCCAGGGCGACACGCTGGTCATCCACATCTGACCGGCGGGGCTGCGACCGACTGCCGCAGTTCTGTGGTGCATCGAGGCACCTGGGCGGCCGCTTGTTTGCCCCGTGTCACTGCATCATGAGAAGTAGATTAGGGAATGCTCATGGGTTGGGCGGATCAGCAGGTCCGTGACTACGGTGGGTGTGTTCAACGAGAAATTCAACGCGAAAACTGGCGAGAGAGCTGGCTGGTAGATCGGACGGAGTTGACCATGGAAAGGGATCCTTCTGAAGGCGGCTGTAGCCGTCGTGGCGTGATGTGCGGATTCTCGGCCCTGTCGGTGCTGGGTCTGGCTGGGATGAGCCCGCTGGTGGCTTGCAGCCGTGGGGGCAGCCGGCTGTCCCCGACCGGCGGCACCGGCAGCACAAGTGGCACCGTTGATGGCACCGCTGATGGCGGTGGTACCGACTCTGGCGGCGGCCTGGACACTGGCGCTTCGGTCTGTGACGCCAGCAATGTCGCCTGTATCAATCTGGCCGACTCGTCGAACGCGGACGCGCTGGGATCGCTGGGCGACTTCGGCTTCCTCTCGATCGAGGGCGACACGCTGATCATCATCAACATCGGCGACGGGGCCTTCGACGTGCTCTCAGCGATCTGTACCCATCAGGGCTGCCGGGTCTCCTACCGCAAGGGGCACGACGACATCATCTGTCGGTGCCACTACTCGTACTTCGACATGGACGGCAACGTCACCGCTGGACCGGCGCCCCGGCCGCTGAAGCAGTACAGCAGCGAGATTCAGGGCGACATCCTGGTGATCAGCATCTGACCCGTCTGGGTAGGGGCGCGGCGAGGGGGCGCGGGGAGCACTGCCGGGGTTAGGTGCCGGTTCCCTCAGACCCCCGGAAGACCTCCATGGCTCACTCACGCCTCGGCCGCCTGCGCGGCATCGCTCAGCGCGTAAAGGGGCGTCTTGCTGGCGCAGCCCTGCCCGTAGGGGACGGCTTCGGCCCCGAGCGCGACCTGGCCTTTGCCGTCCTCGAAGAAGAGGGCGACAGCGCCTTTCAGCGCGTCGGGGCCAGCCTGGTTGGGGCCTGGGAGGTCGGGATCACCGACCTCGCCCGGGTGCTCGAAGCCCGTCTTCAGACCGCGGTCAAGAGCCGCCTGACCGAGCGCCTGTCGGACGCTCTGGTGCCGACCCAACAGCCTCTTCAGGACGCCAAGCACACCTTCTCGACCGCCGTGAAGCAGGGCACCCAGGCCGGTCTGAGGACGGGCCGCCTGTCCGACGCGACGGATCCGGCCGTGGCCGTCATGGCTGGCCTGGGTGGTGCGGTGGCGACCGGCTGGGGCAAGTCCACGGACTACTTGGGGCCTCTGTGGGATGCCCTGCCGGGGGATGACCTTCAGCAGCGCTACGCTGGCCTCGGCGATCGAATCCGGTCCCTGCTCGACGACCAGGCTGATGTCTACGCGGCGGCCATGGCTGCCCTGCCCGAGCAGACCGATCTGGAGACGGCCGTCCGCGATGCCATGGACCAGTGGTACGCCAAGGTCAGCGTGGGAATCGAGATCATCGTCTACGACGGCCGAACGATCATGGTGGACGCGGCCACGCTGTTGCCGCTGAAGCCCTGAGCGGCCCTGGCGGCCAGCCCGTTCCTTTCCAACCTGCTGTCTGCGCTGGAGAAACCGTGTTTCCGACTCTTCTGGTCATCCTCTTCATGGACGATCGCGACGTCGCGGTCCTCGACGCTGTCGTGGCGGGCGCTGCCGCGATGGGCACCCGGCACATCGTGGTCGCGCACATCTTCAAGGAAGCCCCGTTGCAGTCGCCACTGTCAGCGCTCCTGCAGCAGGTCGACCACACCATGCCCCCTGAACTTGGCGAAGCGTCCGAGGATCTCAGCCAGCGCCTGCCAGGGATCGACGTGTCTTCGATCAGCGCGACTGGCGTCCCCGAGACCGAGATCGCCCGCCTGGTGGATCAACATGACGTGGACCTGGTGGTGCTTGGGCGGCGCCCGGCCGTGGGCGACAAGCCAGGCTGGGGGGCGTCGGATAGCAAGCTGCTGCGCTTGGCTCCGTGCAGCGTGATGGTGGTGCCCAGCGGCAGCCAGCTCGGCTTGGGCCGGGCC
>JAADHA010000677.1 GCA_013152105.1 Oligoflexia bacterium
GCGCTTCGTGCCCCATCGCGGGTCCGGCGGTCGAGCGGACGATGGGCTGGTACAGCATGTAGAGTTGGTCGAGCGCCTGGTCCAAGGTGCCGGGGTGCGCCGCCCGCGACGACTCGCTTGCGGTGGGGGGTCTGGTCGCTGAAGGTGCCATGCGGATGACCAGCTAGAGTTCTTGGGGCGTTGAGGGGAGTTGGCATCTACCCTATCACCCCCTACCCGGGCCTGGGAGGAGCGGACACATGGCGGTGCTGGCACGGTAATTGCTTTCACTAGAGTGCGATGACTCAACCCGTCTCACGGAGCCTGCGCCGTCGCCGGCATCGACATCATGGAAGCAGCGCGGTGGAATTCGTGCTGTGCCTGCCGGTGTGGCTCATCGTGATGTCGGCCATCTACGATGTGTCGTGGCTTGTACTGCAGCGGACGACCCTGGACAGCGCCCTGAATATGGGCTGCCGATCGGGCGCCTTGGTCGACCCTGGCCGCTTTGACCAGTACCTGGCCGACCTGGCGTCGACCGCTGAGACTTCGACCTGGAGCAGCTACCAGGACCTTGGACGTGGGCCCTGTGTGGGCTGCACCTTTTCCGCTGAGGTTGTCGGGACCTACCCGGACCGCTCCTTGCGTTGTCAGGTGGACCGGCAGATCGCGCCCCTTGTTGGGCTGGCCTTTGGCTCGGTTTCCGTGAGCGCGGTCCAGGTTGCGCACCTGGAGTGGCAGTACTGAGCGCTGCCAGTTCAGGCTGAGGTGGCGGCACGCAGGGAGCGCACCGCGCTGCGAACGCCGATCCAGTGTTCGCGCACGGCGGGACGGCCCAGCACGAAGCCCTGCAGCAGATCGCAACCCAGCAGGCGAGCCGTGGACAGCTCACCGAGCTGCTCGACGCCCTCAGCCAGGACCAAGGCCCCGTCGTCGTGTGCAAGGCGCACGATCTCGCGGATGAACCGAGCCTTGCGCGGGTCGGCATCGCAGCCGGCGATGGCGAGGCGGTCGATCTTGAGGATGTCAGGGTGCAGGGCGACCAGGCGAGGCAGAATGTCACCGCATGAGCCGATGTCATCCAGGGCGATGCGGTATCCGGCGGCGCGAAGGCGTTCTGCTTGGGCCGCGAGGTCCACGGGATGGTCGATCCGGCCATCGGACCGAAGGTCCAAGACCAGTCGCCGCGCGCTGGCTCGCAGCGGGTCCGTCACGGACCCGAGGGTGCCCTGTCGAAGCTGAGGCAGGTCGATGTTGACGAAGAGGGTGCCGTCCAGGCCGCCGGCTGCGATGTCCTCTGCGACGGCCTCGAGGATGCGCTGGTCGAGCTGCTGGGATCGGCCGACCTGCGCTGCGAGGTCCAGGAGATCCCGAGGAGTGGGTACTCGTGGGTCTTCGGTCCGCAGCAGGGCCTCGTAGCCGACTGGTCCCAGGCTCTGGGCTCCGAACACAGGTTGCCAGACCATATACAGTGCATCCAGCGCGCTCTCGAAGCGGCGAAGGTCGGCGGCCTGTCGGCGTGCATTCGCCGCGCTGAACGAGATCGGGGCGGCGGGCGCCTGTTGCGCTGCGTGGGTCAGCGCTCGAAGGGCCGCGGTACGGGAGAGGGTGGCCTGAAGGGCCTTGCTCTGGAGGGGGAGGGGCAGCGTGGCGAAGGCGCCCTCCATGACGGCGAGCGCTGCGTCTCGGTCGCGGTTCGGCGGAGTCACGACGACGATGGTGGTGGACCAACCTCGAGCCCGGCACAGCGCCATGATGCTGGATTGGCCTTGTCCTACGACATCCAAGTGCGCCAGCACCAGCTCGGGCGGTTGGTTTATCATCGCCCGGCGCAGCGCGGCCGGTGAACCGACCACAAAGCGAACGGGGCGGGGCAGTCGAGACAGCACGTCGACGGCGCCCAGCGCGGTGTCGGTGTCTGGCAGTGCTACCAAGATCGTGGGGTAGTCGTGTTCAACACTTGTGGCCTTCGCCATGGCGATGCTCCTAGTCAAAAGCCAGCTTGGGCATGCCCAGGAAATACCCTTGCAGAAGATCACAGCCCAGCTCGGCGGCGATGGTGCGCTCTTCGGGGCGTTCGATGCCCTGGGCCACGACCAGCGCGCCTTCGTCGTGCGCCAGCTTCACCAGACGTTCCATGTGCTGGCGCTTGGCTGGGTCCTGGTCGCTGCCCTGGACGACGGACACGCCCAGCTTGTAGATGTCGGGTGCCAGCACCCGCATGCGGGTCAGACCTGCGACCGTGCCGGCGATCCCGCCGGCGGCGATGCGGTAGCCGCTGCCCCGCATCCGGGCCAGCGTCTGGCTGATCTCGGGACCGTCCGGCAGGTGGCCTTCGTGGCCGAATTCGACCACCACGCGGTTGGCGTAGGGGGCGAGCGGATCGCGACGGGTACCGAAGATCCCGCGGGTCAGCTCGCCGACCTCGCAGTTCATGAAGATCGTGCGATGCTGGATCGTGTCCTCGAACAGGAACGCTGCAAGCGAGCGCACGCGGTCGTCGACCTCGCTTTGACGGCCCAGGCGTCGCGCCAGGTCCAGCATCGGGCCGGCGCCCTCGAAGCGAAGCGTGCTGGTGCGAAGCAGCGCTTCGTAGCCGACGACACAACCGGTCTGTGCGCGTACGATGGGCTGGTAGACCAGGCTCAGGTGCATCAGGGCGGTCTCGAACACGCGGGACATCGCGTCGATGTGTCGCCGTTGGACGTACACCTCCTCGTGCCGCTGTTGGGCCAACTCACGCAGCCTGTGCTGGCGTGCCGCACGCTCGATCGCGGTCCCCAGCGCGTCTGGATCGACTGGCGTCTGCACCAGGGCGACGGCACCACTGTTCGCAATCTTCAAGGCCCTCGCAGCGGAACCGGGCGGCGACACGACCACGGCTTGGACAGTCGGATGGCGCAGGTGCATCCAGTTCAGCATGCACAAGCCTCCGTCGATGCTGTCGCCATCGGGTGCGAAGACGACGACCTGCCATGAGCCTTCCTCGAGGATCTCTACGGCCCGGTCCTCGTCCTCGCAGCGCTCGACCGTGTGGCCGTGTGCGCTGATAACGTCGGCCAGATGCAGGCAGTGTTGATGCACAGGGTCGACGACCAAGACCCTGTAGGGGTCGCCTTGTGCCACGTCAGGAGGAGCGGCCATGCTGCCATTGCGCGGCGGGGTGTACGTGGACGGCGTGGCGTCTGGTTGTGCTGACATGGTGTTCTCGCTCTGTTTGGGTGGCGGAGTGCCGTGTGCTTGTCGGTTGGGATCAGCCCAGTTCAGTGGGGGAGGGTGGCGCGATGAAGTTGCCTTGCAGCAGGTCCAAGCCCAGTCTGGTGGCCAGCTCGCGGTCATCTGCACTGGCGACACCGACCGCGACGGCGCTGGTGTTTTGGCGGTGCAGCATCTCCAGCAGGAAGCGTACCCAGCGAGCGCGCGCCGGCTGCTGTGAGCACTGTCGAAGGTCGGTCATCGCGATCTTCACAAAGGTGGGCCGCACGGTCAGGGTCGGGCTGTGTCGGGTCGCCCACAGGTCGAGGTCGTTCGCCGCGAAGCGCTGCTTGATATTGTGGAGTTGGGCGATCTGTTCGGTCAGGACGGTGTCGGTGCTGTGGAAGCAGGCCGAGGGAATGTCGAGGATCACGCGGTCGCGCAGCCCGGCGAAGGGGTGATCGTCTCCACTCAGGTAGCCTTGGCGGACCGTGCTGGGCTCGACGTTCACGAAGACATGGTGCCAGTCGGGTCGACTGCGGAGTGTCGCAGCGACGTGGCGTGCCACCCGTGTGTCCACTTCGCTGGCCCTGCCCAGCTCGCGAGCCAGATTGAGCAGAGGACCCGCGGTGTCGCCCCCCAGCCGAGGTGCGCGCACCAGCGCCTCGGATGAGCACCGCAGGCCCGTCTTCGTGTCTTCCAGGGGCTGCCAGAGCACCGTCAGCTCCGACATGACCTCGTCCAGTCGACGGCTTTGTTCGACTCGTTGGCGCCGGTTGCTGTCGGCCTCGCGCGTGGCCAGCCACGCCAGCATGCGCACGTCGCGCTCCTCCCAGGCGTGACCGAGGGCTGTGCGGAGCTGCTCGGGGTTGCGGAAGTCTGCCAGGATCCCGGTCACGCCATGCTCCAGGGCGAAGGTCACCTGGTGGGTGGTCGGTGCGGATGCCAGCAGGATGATCGGGACCGATGGGTGACGCTTGGCCAACCAGGGCAGCATGCTCGATGCCACGGTGGATGCGGTGTTGAAGGGCAAGATCACGACATCGACCGCGCTGGTATCACACAGGGTCTGCAGCTCGTGTACCGTCCGCGCGGTGATGACCATGCTGCCCATGCGCCGGATGCGTCGCACCATCTGGGCGAGCCCAGGATTGGCGGGGTCGAGCTGGACCACAACCCGGTGCGTGACACTTTGCAACGCGACGGAGGGGATTGCTACCATTTCGTGCTCGCAGTGGGGGTGTGTGGCCTTGGTGAGTCTTGACGGAGTGCCCAGAGAGTTTGCAAGAACGGGGCCATGTCGGATGGGTCTGTGGGAGGGAGGGTCAGCCCTTGGTCCGATGCGAGAGCAACTGGGTGAGCACATCGACGAGCTGGGCTTCGCTGTCCCGGCTCTTGACCAGAGTGGCGTAGGCTTTTCGCGCGGTCTCGGCGAGCGGGTGCTGGTCGGTGAACAGAACGACCGGGAGATCGGGCCGCGACCGAGCCAGGCTCTCCAAGAGCTGCGACCCGTCCCCGTCGGGCAGGTCGAGCGCCAGGATGACGCCATCAAAGCCCCCATCATCGAGCGCCGCCAGGGCGTCTCTGAGGCTGTTGACACCGACGATCCGGGCGTGGTCGGCCATCAGCGCTGAGACGACGCTGCGTAGCTCAGCGTCGTCTTCGACGTGGAGCAGCCGCGGCAAGCCCCCCGTTCGTTCCTTCACCAGGCCGGTCAGGGCGTGGGCCAGCTCGGCTGCCGAGATAGGCTTGTGCAGCCAGGACACCTGTGTCAAATCATCGGTGCAGGTTGGCGTCGATCCAGACAGGATGATGACGGGAATCTGTGCCAGGTTGCGGCTGCGGAGATCCCGGAGCATGTCCAGGCCATCCTCGTCGGGCAGGCCCAGGTCCAGGACCAAGGCGTCGATCTTGAGACCGGCCTTGGCGGGATCCAGCAGCTCGCGGGCGTCTGCTGCGGTTGCAGCCATTACGGCTTGGTAGCCCTCGAGCTCGATCGTCAGCAACAGCGCCTGGGCGACGTCGCGATTGTCCTCGCAGATGAGAATGGTCGGAGATGCCTGACCGGGCGTCTCGCTCACGTCGGTGGTGAGGACCAGCTCGAACCAGAAGGTTGTGCCCAGTCCGGGTACAGTGTCGTAGCCGATGCGTCCGCGATGGGCCTCGATGATCGACCGGCTGATGTTGAGTCCCAGTCCACTGCCGCTGTGGCCGCGGGCGTCCGGTGCGGCAGCCTGGGCGAAGCGTTCGAAGATGTGGGGCTCGAATTCCGGTGCGATGCCGGGACCGTGGTCCTGCACGTCGACTCGTACACGCCGACTGTCGACCGAGATCCCGACGGAGACCGTCTGTCCGGCTGGTGAGAAGCGGACCGCGTTGGCGAGCAGGTTGTCGATGACCTGGCGCAGGCGCTCCTCGTCGCCTCGGATGACGGCGCCTTCTGGGCGCTTGGACACGGTGACGGTGATGTCCTGCTCGAGCGCGTAGGCACGTATGGTCAGGACGGCCTCATCGACAACCCTCACCAGGTCGACCTCCGCCATGTCATAGACCATGCGCCCAGATGCCATCCGCTCGACGTCAAGGATGTCGTTGACCAGCCGGATCAGTCGGGTGGCGTTGCGGTTCGCAATGTCGATGAGCTGCACGACCGTCGGCGGGAGCTGGCCGAGGCTTCCGCTGGCCACCAGACCCAGGGCCCCGCGAATCGATGTCAGCGGTGTGCGCAATTCGTGGCTGACCGTCGCCAGGAATTCCGACTTGAGCTGCTCGACCTTGTGGTTGGCGGTGATGTCCCGCAGGACGGCGTAGTAGGAGCGCGCCACAGCGTCGGCGGTGAGCGTGACCTGAGCCCAGCGCTCCGGGCCTTCGGTGCTGTTGAGGCGCACCTCGATCCGGGTGGGTTCACCGAACAGGACAAGGGGGGCGCTCTCCTGTGTGACCCGCTCCAGGTCCTCGGGATGAACCAGATCCAAGACATGGTGTCCGACGAGGGCAGGGGGTTCGAGTTGGAGCAGGGCGTAGGCGGCTGGGTTGGCGGTGGCGATGCATCCGTGGGTGTCGATCACCGCCATGGCGTCGTTGCTGAGGTGAAAGAAGCGCTGACTGGAGTCGATCTGCGGCGTGGTCTCCACCCTTGGCCGCAGGTGGGTCTCGATGATGTGAACAGCTTGGAGGACGGCGTGTCGAGACGCGGTGTCAAAGCCATCCGGCTGTTCGCGGAGGGCGAAGAGCACACCCACGACCGTTCCAGCGACGACCAGACGTGAGGCCAGGCAGACGGCGCAATCTGGCAGGTAGCTGGCTCTGGGCTGTTCCAGCAGCACGACTGAAGGACTGGCGACGATCCGCTCAATGAGTGGGTCTCTTGGGCTCGTCGCGGGGGACAAGTCACTCCAGCCCCGCACAGGGCGTAGCCAGTTCCCATCGAGTTGAAGGACGGCCGCGTAGCTGAGGTCCAGTGTCTCGACCAGGATGTCCAACACGGTCCCGAGGACGCTATTCGGCAGACACAGTATGTCGTCCTTGCGCCGGAGGACGGGTGCTGGTGCGGATCGCATGGGCGTCAATCCCGTCGTAGGTGAGGGCGGATCTGGTCTGCCAGGCTGAGAGGGTCGAAGGGCTTGGTGAGCACAGCCTCGGCGCCGAGTCTGAGCAGAAAGTCGTACTCGCCGGTGCGCGTCGCGGCGGTCAGGAAGATAACGGGGATCTGGGCCAGCGCGGGTTGTTTGTGCATACACTGGAGGGTCTCAGGACCGTCCATATCGGGCATCATCACGTCCATGAGGACCAGATCGGGGACATGAGCAAGGGCCAGAGTGAGCGCCTCTGCGCCGCTGGATGCCATGAGCACCCGCCAGTCCGTTTGCGTTCCCAGGACCACCGCCACGATCGCGCGGATGTCGGGATCGTCGTCCACAAAGAGCACCGTCGCGGTGGGCATGGTGGAGTCCTGCTGGCGCTAGCTCATGGGTGGTGGCCACGCGGCGGGCGTGCGGCCGGGGCGTGCCA
>JAADHA010000177.1 GCA_013152105.1 Oligoflexia bacterium
TCGAACCCTGTGGGAGTCGAGAACGATGTGGCCGATGCCCGATCCTGCCAGGCTGGCGTTGATGGCCTCGCGGGCCTCAGTGGGCGAGAGTTCATCACCGATTTCCATGGCGGCGCTGAAGAATCGCTGGATCTGTGCGGGGGTCACGACGTTGGTCACCCGCACGATCTGCGTGTCCCGCCGTCGCAGCCAGGCGTGGAGGTCGTGGAGGTTGCTGTTCTGCGCGGGGTCGAGGTTGGCGCGAAGTTCGCCGATCTCTACGCCATCGAGCTCCATGCCCAGGTCCGCGGCGCCCTGGATCTCGTAGATCTCAGTGAGCGCGCTGGCGATGCCGCGATGGGAGAATTCGTGGGTCGGGTGGGTCGGTGGGTAGGTCTTGAGCGCCTTGACGGCGATGGCGAAGCGCACGGCAAAACGACGTGCTGACTCGACCACACGTTCCTGGGTGGAGGCGTGCAGCGGATCGGCAGAGATGAAGCCTGTGTCCCGAGACTTGGAGCGTGTCACTCAACCACCCCCGCGGCGCGAATGAGGCTGCGAAGTTCTGGCTTTGTGCGCGCAAGTCCCCGCAGCGCGGCCCGACCGCTCTCGCCGAGCGCACCCAAGCCAAGCACCGCGGCTGTGGCTGCATCGGATCTGGCCGCACCGGCATCTTGAACGACCCGGGTCAGGGGCAGGACCCCTTCTTCTCGGGTGATGAGGGCGTAGGCCATGCCCAGCGCTCGCTGTTCTTCCAACGGCGCTTCGCCCTGCTTGAGGGAACACAAGCGCTCCATGATCTGCGGAGCCGCGTCGGTGTCCCGGTAGACGCTGACGTATCGCAGGGCTTCTACCCGCACCGCGGACTCCGGGTCGGACAGAGCCCGGCGGACCAGCTCCTCGGTGCGAGGGCTGCGATGCTTGCGCAACGCGACCAGGGCGTCCTGCCGCACCAACGCGATGGGGCTCTCCAGGTGCGCCAGGATCTTGCCCAGCAGGGGCGGCGCGTCCAGCCGCCCGACCGCCAGCAGCAGGATCGACTGCCCCGGCCCTGTGGCCCGCGAGAGCAGCGAATCCAACGAATCCAGGTCCTGGTGCAGCGCCAGGACCAGTCCATCGGCCACCGCTTGCCGGTGGGCCGCATTGCTCAGTTCACCGAAGATCTCAGTCGCGCCGGCCACCTGTTCGGCCCGAATGGCACTGCCCAATCCGAAGAGCAAGCGCACCCAGGAATCGTGGGTGCCCTCGGCAGCCGCGTTGGCGGCCCCCACCAACCGCAGGATCACACCCCGGTTGAAGATCGCGTCGACTTCCGCCTGCAACAGGGCGCGGTGCGGCCAGTTCGGGCCCGTCTCTTCGTTGGCGAGGGCTATGGCGCGCCGAATCAAGGCGTCGGCTTCCTGTGCCCGGCCCCGGGAGGCCAGGCTGTCGAAGTGATCGAGCGCCAAGCGAAAGGTGTCGGCAGCCTGCAGGCCAGACGGGTCCAAGCGCATGCACTCGAAGAGCACACGCCCCACCACATCGGCGCTGATGTCGACATCATCATCGATCGCTGTGAGTTCTGGCCCGAGGCGCTGACGCTTGTCCAGACCCGCACCGAGGATGGCGCCCACCACGTCGCCCGGTCGTTCCAGGTGCTGGCGGATCAGGTCGAGGGCCCGGGTGACATCGTCGGCCGCTTTGCCTGCCGGGGACCGCAGCAGGGAGAGCAGCTCGGTCGGCAGGATCTGCCGGGCTTCAGCCGCCTGTGCGTCTTGCTCGAAGTTGAAGATGAGACCTGGGGAAGCGCCCGACGCGACCGTTCGGCGCAAGGCACCGATATCGGCACTGCCCCAGTCGCGCGCCAGGAGCACGGCCAGGGTCGCGACCGCCCGCTGTGTGGCGTCGGAGGCCACGGTGACGCTGCTCAGTCCCTGGGCCAACAGGGCCGTCGAGGCACGGCGCGCCAGCATGTCGTCGGTCCAGAGCGCTTGTCCATCCAGAAAGAGCCCGTCGTGTTCCACCGACAAGACCACCGCCCGGTGCGCCGCGATCAGCGCGAGGCTGTCCGCGAACTGACGCGACAAGACAGCGGGATCCGCCCCGAGTTGCCCGCCACCCCGCAGCATCGCGGCCAGATCGGCCAGCGGGGTGGCCGCTGCCGCGATCGGGTCGCCGGAGATTCCGTCAGGCTCGGTTCCGAATGCGGTCACTTGCGCCCCATGCGTGGCTGCTGAGTATACCGTGTCGTAGAGTCGCCCCCCAAGTGCCCGGACAGCCTACGGTGAGTCGCCCCCCCCTCGGACAGGTGTGCATTGAACTCGGTCTCCTGGACGAGGCTCAGGTCGAGCGGATCCTACAGGATATGCGCGAGCACGGGCAGGGTCGCTTCGGCGAGCTGGCTGTTGGTCTCAACCTCTTGTCCGAACAGGCCCTGGCCCAGGCACTCGCAGCGCAATTCCACGTCCCCTTGCTCACCGCCGCCCGGTTGGCGCGTCTGGCGGTCCCCCGAGACGTGCTGGCCCTGCTGCCGGTGTCGCTGATGCGCAGCCGGGTGATCCTGCCGACCTTCATCGAGCCCGACCGGCGCACCCTCTCCTTGGTGACGTCGGACCCCACCGATCTTCCAACGCTCCAGACCGCGGTGCGTCAGGCCCGCGCGGACCGTCTGCGTATCTTCGTCGCAGCCCGCTCCGCCCTGGCGGGACCAGATCCTGCCCGCCAAGGGCCGCAACGATGGCCGCAGGGACCTCACCCAGGACCCGCGGACCGCACCCGGCAGCGGCGGCACGGTGGTGTTCGAGACTGACGTGGAGATCGCGGCGACCCTGCGGCGCCTCTCTCGCGCCGAGGGGGGACGGGCCCAGATCGTGCAGGATCCCGAACAGGTCACCGCCCTGCTCCGCGCCGGCCTGGCAGAGCGCGTGCTCTACCGAGAATCCTTGGCGAACGCCGCGTCTGCCTACCTTCCTGTGTGGCGCAAGGGACAACCCGGTGTCCAGGTAGCCGCCGTGCGCGGCTTCAGTCCGGGACGCCGCGTCGCGGTCAGCCACCGCACCTCGCGCCGCTTTTATCAAGAGCTGCTGTTGTGGCTGCTGACCACCGCGCGCACCGGTACGGTCGGGCGAAGCCGGGTCCGCCATGCCTACCGGCTCAGCATCGAACTGGGGACCGAGATCGGTCTCCCCGACGAACAGGTCGAGGCCGTGAGCATGGCCGCGATGATGGCTGAGGTCGGCCCGCTGGCGTCCCAGGGACAGGGTGGCGTGGACGCGGGGCCCAGCGATGATGGCTTGATGGAGAGTGGACGGGAGATCCTGGGGCGATTCTCGCCACCCTGGGATCTCGACGGCTTGTATGCGGCGGTCGACCGACGCCTCAACCGCCCCTCCGAGGTCACCGAACACCTGGCCGCCGAGCTCTTGCTGGTCGTGGGCCACGCCGTGCAGCACGGCATCGCCGGCGTGACTGACTCAGCGGACGCCCTCAGCCCGCACTTCCGCTATCTCCCACGCTTGCGCACCGCCTTGACCCGCGTGCTCCAGAGACGGGCCTTGCGGGCCCAGCTCCTGACGGCTGGGCGTCGTCGGGCCGTGGTCGTCGTGGCGACGCGCGATCCCTTGCTGCTCATGGACCTCGAACGCCGCCTGGAGGCTGTGGGTTTTGAAGTCAAGGGGACGCTTCACGCTGGTACGGCCCTGACCTGGACCCGCGACTTGAGACCCTGCGCGGTGTTGGTCTCGTCCGATATCGACCACGCTGCCGATCACGCGGCCGATCACGCTGCCGACCAGGACTCCGGGTCTGGTGGGGACCAGGACAGCGCTCGACGGCTGCTGGCGGAGATCCGCAACGACTCTCCCACGTCTGACACACCGATCATCGTGATCAACACTGGCACCCAGCAAGACGCGAGTCACCTGGCTGATCTGCGTCCAGACGCCATCCTGACCGCGCCTCTGGATCTCGCTGCCCTGGAGACCGTGTTGCGACCGCAGGTGGCCCGCTCGGTCCCGGCAAGCGACCGCACCCACACCGCGACCGGCGACAACCGCGGCATGCCGCTCTGCGATGTCTTCAAGATCCTGGCGGCCGGCAAGCAGACCGCCGCCGTCCAAGTGGCGACCCAGCGCGAACAAGGCACGGTCTACGTGATCGAGGGCCGCGTCCACAGCGCGCGCTTCGGACCGCACACGGGCGACAATGCCTGGATCGAGATCCAGGGCCTGGAACAAGTCCGCTACGCCGTGCTCTTCGGCAAGCAAGCCGACACAGAAGACCAGGCTGAAGTCCTCCAGTCCCCCAACCCTACGCCCTGAACGACCGCAGTGCCGCACAACGCGCCCTCAGCGCCTGGTGAAGGTGACCACGTCCATCGGTCCGTCTCCGCCCTCGACGGACCACCGACCGACCTCGACAAAGTCGCCCCTCGCCTGTGCCAGCACGTCTCCTACCGGCGGCACCTGGGACAGGTCGTAGTGGTCCTCGAGCAGCTCGGCCTGGACCTCGCCCTGTGTGGGCCAGGGCTGGCCCGGCTCGCCAACCCACAAGAAGCCGTCGATCTGGTTGATGTCTTCGTAGGTGCCGTTGGGGTCCAGCACGACGCCGCGCACCACCACATCGGGCAGGGCCTCGCGCGCCGCCAGGATCAAGAAGCCCTCGAACAAGGTGGAGTCTTCACTGAGCACCGCGACCTGTGAGGCGCCCGCCAAGGGAGCAAGTGCCTGGTCCAGGGGCCAATCCTGGTCGGTCGGTGGGCGAGCCAGGACGTGTCGAGGCGCGACCCAGGGCAGGGGAAGCCAGGGTCCGCCGGGCAGCACACCGACGCCGACCGCCAGCCAGCCCCAGATCCCGCCAGCGAGCCCGAGCAGGGCCAGTCGATGTCGAGAGGCGCCGAGCACCGCGAGCGGTACCAGGATGGGCAAGGTGTAGAAGACCTGCTTCTTGGCGACTAGCGTGAAGAAGGCGACCGACACCAGGACACAGGCGACGAGGGGAGCGCGAGGGTCGTCGACGCGAGGGCGTCGAATGATGGCCCACAAGGCCACGATCAAGCCCCACACCATGACCGCGCCGAGCACCGGCCCGGCCTGGGAGTCGACCAGGGCCAGGGGATAGTAGAGCAGCGAGAGCGGCCCGTCCGTGGCCGTGATCTGGCCGGCGGAGTCGATCTCGCCGATGGGGACCTGGGACAACAGTTCGTCGGCGTGGCGCAGGAAGAATTCCCGGTAGTAGGCCCCAGACCAGAGGAGCGCCACCAGCAAGCCCAGCCCCAGACGACCCAGGGCGCGCCGGCCGTCTCGTCGCAGACCAGCCAGCAGCACCGGCACCGCGGCAGGCAGCAGGAAGAAGGCCACCGTCAGGCGGTCCATCATCAGGCCGATGCCCAAAGCGCAGCCAAAACCGATCACCGCGCGTCGGTCCGCCAGCCCCCGCGATCGCACCAGGAAGGCCAGGCCGGCGGCTGTCCAGGCCGTCGCCGCCAGGTTGGGCTCATAACGGACCAGCGTGCCGAAGACGCCGGGAGCCAACAGCGCGAGGGGTGCCGCCAAGGGCGCGTCGAGCCGGCGCCCCAGGTCGCGGGCCGCCCACAACAAGACCGCCAGGTGGACCAGGTTGCCCATCAAGAGCGCCTTGCGGCTGATGCCCAGCACCGCGAGGAAAGGCCACGGCACCATGTACAGGCCAAACGGCCAGTAGCTGGTGTAGGCATACCAGCGCACGTGCCACAGATCGCCCTTCATCAGCGCCTGCCAGAGGTCGTAGGCGTTGCCGATCAGCAGGTACTCGTTCTGGTAGCCATCCGGCAGGGGGTCGTGCTGGACCCACCACCACAGCCAGGCGGTGGCCAGCATCAGCAGCAGCGGTAGGAGCCAGCGAGAGCGCACGCCACACCCTACCGCTCGCCTGATCTCGCGCCACTACTCGGCTGTCCCTGGTCGAGCTTTCGCCGTGCTCAGGCCGGGATAGCCCTATGCGTGGAGGTGCCGATGGCTCCGCTGAGTGGCGTCAAGGTGGCGCTCGTCTACCCACCCTATGGTCCAGTTCGCAACGAACCGGGCATCAAGACTGTCAAGGAGAACTACGGGATCTTCCCTTCCCTGTCGCTGCTCTACGTGGCGGGGATCCTCGAGTCCGCTGGCTGCCAGGTCGTCTTCATCGACGCCCACGCCCAGGGCCTGAGCCTGGAGCAGACCGTCGCGCGCCTGCGCGCCTTCGGCCCATCATTCATCGGCTACACCCTGACGACCTATCTCTTCTTCCAGTCCATGGCCTGGATCAAGGCCATCAAGGAAGAGCTCGACATCCCGGTCATCGTCGGCGGGGTACACCTGTCGATCTACCCACGCGAGACCCTGGCCTACCCCCAGATCGACCTCGCCGTCACCGGTGAAGCCGAACGCTCTCTGCCCGAGCTGATGGCAGCCCTGGTCGGCGGTGGAGACCTGTCGGCGGTCCGCGGCATCGCCTACAAGCAGGCTGATGACACGGTGGTCGTCACGCCCGCGGCCATGGACCTGGATGTGGACAAGGCCCCCTTCCCGGCCCGCCACCTCATCGACAACAGCATCTACTACAGCTTCATCAGCCAGTACCGCAATTTCACCTGCTTCATCACCAGCCGCGGCTGCCCCTACAAGTGCATTTTCTGCGAGCAGGGCAGCAAGCCCTTCCGTGCCCGATCACCGGGCAATGTCGTCGACGAACTTGAGCTGTGCGTGAAGGAACACGGGATCCGCGAGCTGGACTTCTTCGACAGCTCCTTCACCATCCGCAAGCAGCGGGTCATCGAGATCTGTGCGGAGATCAACCGCCGCAAGCTGGACATTGTGTGGGCCGCGCGCACCCGCGTGGACTGCATCACCGACGAAGTGCTCAAGGCCATGCGCGCAGCCGGCTGCAACCGGATCTACTACGGCATCGAGTCCGGCAACCGCGAGATCCTCCAGACCCTCAAGAAGTCGACCAGCCTGGAGATGTACCGAGACGTCGTGTCGCGCACGAAGAAGAACGGCATCAACACCTTCGGCTACTTCATGGTCGGCAACCCGTATGAGACCGAGGCCACGATCCGGCAGACGATCCGCCTGGCCCTGGAATTGGACCTGGACTACGCCCAGTTCAGCAAGGTCACGGCGATGCCGGCGACCGAGATGTACACCCTGCTGCTAAAAGAGACCGGCCGGGACTACTGGCGCGAGCACATCGAGACGGGCAAGGACGAGGAAATCCCGCGGCCCCTGTGCGACATGAGCGACGCCGAGATCCAGCGTTGGACCCGCTTGGCCTACCTGCGTTTCTACTACCGCCCCAAGTACATCGCGCGGGCCTTGTCCCGCCTGAAGAGCCGAGAAGAGCTGATCCGCAGCCTGCACACCGCGTGGCAGATGCTGGTCACTGACCCCGGCAGCCAGCACGACGACGCCGGCATGGAGGTCCTGGCCTGATCAGGGCAGCATGCCCAATCCCAGGGCCGCGACGGCGACCGCTGTGGCCATCAGCGCCAGGCCAATCCATGGATGTAGCCGTCGCCGACCCGGCCGCTGGTGGAGCTGCCGCGAGCTGAAC
>JAADHA010000038.1 GCA_013152105.1 Oligoflexia bacterium
TCCCAAGCTGGACGTGCAGCTCATCACGACCAGTCTCGGCCTGCTCTACGGCAGCCACGATGTGATCCTGACCACGCCCTTGCTCATCCTGCGGTCCGAGGTCTTGCTGTGGCGGACGGGGCTGGATGTCGGGGACAAGGGCAGACAGAAGTGGGACAGACTGGCTGCCCATCGCCAGCTCATCGACATCCTGGGCGTGCGCTGGCTGACCTCGGTCCACGACGTGGACATTCCTGGGATCCGCAAGGTCGGCGTGTTCGCCGATGGCGCGGTTCACCTCTACGAGAACCCGACCGCGCGGCCGCCGGCCTGGCTTGCAGGCTGCGCCCAGGTCGCCCGACCGCAAGCTGTGGACGCCGACCCGATCACATTCCTGGACGCCTTGGACCCGGACCGGCCCCTGGTCGAGGTGGAGGATGGTGAATTGCCGGTGCCCGCCTGCCAGTCCAGCGGCGTCAGCCCCGGCACGGTGAAGCTGGTCGAGGATGGGCCGCAGCGCATGGTCTTCGATGTCCACGCCACGGCCCCGGCGCTGATGGTGCAGAACGACACCTGGTACCCCGGCTGGGTGGCCACGGTCGACGGCCAGCCGGTGCCCCTCTACCGCACGCTCTTCGCCTTTCGTGGCCTGCCAGTCCCCAAGGGCGACCACCAGGTCGTCTTGGCCTACGACCCAGGTCGACTCGGCACCTTATTGCTGCTCACGCCCGCCTGTCTGCTGCTGCTGGTGTTGTGGGGAGCGATGTCGGGGATGGGTCGGCGTCGTCCTTCCGCACTTGGGTCCGGTCCGGCTTAGGGTCCCTGGGACCGTGCTCACGGAGTGTTCCTTGCCGCCACGCCAGCCCCTCACCGTCAGCGAGCTGACCCGTCAGGTCAAGGACACCCTGGGTGGCACCTTCTCCAACATCCTCGTCCAGGGCGAGGTCGCGTCCTTCACCCCGCACCGCTCGGGCCACTGGTATTTTGCCCTCAAGGACCGCGGTGCCAGCTTGTCCTGCGTCATGTTCCGCGGTGCCAACCAGCGGCAGGCCTGGCGACCACGGATCGGCGACGAGATCGTCGCCGTGGGGCAGCTCGATGTGTATGCCCCCCAGGGCCGCTACAACCTGCTGGTGCGTCGGATGCAGCGCGCCGGAGCGGGCGAACTCCAGCGCAAGCTCGAAGAGCTCAAGCGCAAGCTCCAAGCCCAGGG
The DNA here is from genome assembly GCA_013152105.1 of Oligoflexia bacterium. Classification (GTDB taxonomy): domain Bacteria; phylum Myxococcota_A; class UBA796; order UBA796; family UBA2385; genus UBA2385. The sequence continues at coordinate 1,193 of JAADHA010000038.1, forward strand.
CCTGTTCGACCCGGCTCGCAAGCGCCCGCTGCCGGGTCTGCCCAAGGGCATCGGCGTGGCCACCAGCGGCAGCGGCGCGGCCTTTCACGACATCATCAAGGTCCTCGACCGCCGCTTCCCGGCGATTCCGGTCTACCTGGCAAGCTGCCGGGTGCAGGGTCCGGGGGCCGCGGCTGACATCGTCGCGGCCTTGCAGTTGCTGGTCGAACACGGGGCCAGCGATGTGATCATCGTGGGGCGTGGTGGCGGCTCCCAGGAAGACCTGATGGCCTTCAATGATGAAGCGCTCGCCAGGGCGATCGCGGCCTGCCCGGTGCCGGTGGTGAGCGCGGTCGGGCACGAAGTGGATGTCAACATCAGCGATCTGGTGGCCGACGTTCGCGCCGCGACCCCCAGCCACGCCGCCGAGCTTGTGGTCCCAGAACAAGCCGCGCTCCAGGCCTACGTGGCCGAGCAGAGCCAGCGCCTGGTCGACGCATCTCGACGCGCCGTGCGCCGCCGTCGGGACGCCTTGCTCCACGTTCGGCTGCGCGACCCGCGGCATCGGGTCACGGACGCGCGGATCCGGTGCGACGAACTCTCGACCCGTCTGCACCAGGCCGTTGGCCGGGACCTGCTGCGACGTCGGCAGCGGTGGGCCGCGTTGGCGGGGCGCTTCCATGCCTTGTCGCCGCTGGCGGTGCTAGAGCGCGGTTACGCCGTGGCGCTGCGCCAGGGACACGCCGTGCGTGACGCGACCATGCTGTCGGTCGGAGACGAGCTGGACCTGCGGCTGCACCGGGGTGGCGCCCGAGTCGCGGTGATCTCGCGGGAGTTGGTGGGGGGCGGGGGCTAGTGCCGGTGCCCAGCCGGGCCAATCCCTCGCTCATTTCCACCAATTCCTGATAGTGGATGGGATGATGGTGTCGACCGGATCTTGGGTAGCCCGCCCAAGCCCGGCTCAACGGGAGAGAACCATGCGCATCTGCCTCCAGTGCGACAGCGAGTACATCGACGACACGCCGCAGTGTCGAAGCTGTGGCGCCCAGACCGTGACCCCCGAGCAGGCGGCCTTGCAGCGCTCGCTGCGCGATCGCATCGCGACCGAGAAGCTGATCGAGGTGCACCGGCTCGAGGGCCCGGTCGATCAGGCCATCCTCACCCAATTGCTGGCCGAAGAGGGCGTCGGCTTTGCCGTTCATGGCGGGTCCGCGGGCGGCTCTCTGCCCGGCGTCGACACGGGTGTCAGCGCCGGTTTTGGGGCGATCCTGGTCCTTGAAGACGACGTTGAGACCGCGCGCCGCGTGGTGCGTCACTACCAAGAGTCGGTCATCATCGATCACGGCGATGAGTTTGGTGATGACAGTGATGATGCCGCGGACCCGGTGTCCTGACGCAGCGGCAGGCGGACGATGAACGTCGTGGAGTGGCCCGGGCGGGTGCGGACCAGGATGTCCCCGCCCTGCGCTTCCATCAGGCGCCGGCTGATCGGCAAGCCCAGGCCGGTCCCGTCGGGGCGCGTCGTGAAGAAGGGGATGAACAGCTTGTCCAGGTCTTCGGCGGCGATCCCTGGGCCGTCGTCGATGACCGAGATCTCGACCGCGTTCACGGCCGGCCCGCGCTTGAAGCGGGCCCGTGTCGTGCGTGTGATCACTTGGACATGCCCTTGGTCGCGCAGCGCTTGGATGGCGTTGTGGACCAGGTTCAGGAGCACCTGGTGGAGCATATCTGCGTCCACTTCGACCGGCGGCAGGTCGGGATCGAGGATCGCCTCGATCTGGATGGCGGTGGGCAGATCCTGGGCTCTCACCACGTCCAGGCTGCGTCGCACCAGGGTGTTGATGTCGTTGGGGACCGCGTGGACCTCGAATGGTCTGGAGTAGTCCAGGAAGTGGGCGACGACCGTGTTGAGCCGATTGGTCTCGCCGACGATGACCTGGAGGAACTCCTCGATCTGTTGAGGATCCTCTTCGCCCTGGAGAAGCTGGGCCGCCCCCTTGATGCCGGCCAGGGGGTTTCTGATCTCGTGTGCCAGGCCGGCCGCCATGGTGCCCAGCGCCGCCAGCCGATGCTGTTCCTTGAGCTGCTCGACCGCGTCGATGTTCTCCAGGACGTGGGTCGCGCGGTCCACGGTGGCGACCAGGTGCCGGACCTCGTCGCTGGAGAAGCCATCTGACCAGACCTCGTCCTTGAGGTTCAGCCAGCCCAGCACGATATCGGCCGATCGGAAGGGGATCGTCAGGTCCGCGTCCATGGCGTCCATGGTGCGCAGTCGAGCAGCGGCGTCGTCCAGCGCGAGCCGGCCTGCTCGCCCCGGTGCCCGCGCGCGGCCGTGTGGGGTCAACTCCAGGCGAGCGGCGCGTGCCAGGTCGACGCGGACGTAGGCGTGGACACCCTTTTGGAAGCCCTCGGCGAAGGGCTGGGCTGAGATGGTCTGCATCTGGGCGCGGTCGCCGCTGCCGCGGCAGAGCACCATGCGAAACAGACCAGTGTCGGGGTCACGCAGGTACAGGCTGGCCAGGGGGACGCGCCCGCTCATGGCCAGGCGGCCCAGGAGCGCGTGGTCCAGACCCTGCAGGGACAGGGCCCGGGAGAGTGCCCGGTCGACCTCGGAGAGGGTCAGCTCCAGGCGACGGCCACGGCTGTTGAACCAGGCGTCGGCCAGGCTCTCGATGCGCCTGCGCAGGGGGTCGTAGAGGGCCAGAAAGAGCACGCTGGCCAAGAAGATCTCGAAGGTGCCGTGGACCGGGCTGGCGGTCAGGCCGCCCAGCCAGAGCACCGAGACGCCGTCGACGACCACCAGCAGCAGGCCGGCGATGGCGAGGGTGAAGATCCGGCTGAAGATCTCGTGCAGATCCAGCAGGCGGGTGAGCTGGACCACCTGGTAGAGGAAGTAGATGAAGAGGGTCGTGAAGACCGTGCTGACCGGAGGGAAGCCCCCCTGGATCTGGGCGGCGCGGTGGGCCAGTCCACCCGAGGGGTCGGGCACGGGTCCCAGGCCGCGGATCAGGTCTTCGATCAGCGAGAACGCGATGGCCGCGCCCAGCAGAAAGAGCAGGTAGCGCAGGCGGGCGCGATCCACGCGGCTGTCGGCGCGCTCGTGTTCAGCCCACAGGCGGTGCATGCACAACAGCAGCCCGCCGTAGCACCAGATGGCCAGGAGGACTTCGGGGGGGCTGGCCCGGGGAACGTCCTGGTAGAAGGTGATGTCGGTGACCAGAAAGGCCACGGCGGCCAGCGGAGCGCCCAGCCACAGGCGCGTCACGGTGCGGCTGGCTGGGGCGTAGGCACCGCGGAGCAGGCGCTCCAGGAACCACAGCATGGCGGCTGGGATGAAGGGGGCCGCGCCGGATTGGATGTAGCGGGCCCACTCCAGGCCGGGCAGCAGGAACAGCGCGAAGCCGGCGTAGAAGATGCCGGTGACCGCACCGAGGACCACAAAGGCGCGACGGATGGGATCGTCGCGGTCGCCGTTCCAGGCCCGCAGCGCGAGGCCCAGGCAGAACACGGCAGCGAGCAGGTAGAGCAGGGTGGTCATGGGCCTTGTCCGGCGGAGACGGGACAGCCCTATCCTTTCTATGTCGCCCGCTCGCTTGCCCGCTCGCTCGCCTTCCGTTCTAAGCTCTGCCGATGCAGATGCGCGACCTCCCCTCCATCTCGGAGCTGATCCTCGACCCCCGGCTGGCGGAGCTGCCCCACGCGGTGGCGGTGCGGGCCGCCCGGGCAGCCGTCGACGCCGCCCGCCGGGCCTTG
>JAADHA010000135.1 GCA_013152105.1 Oligoflexia bacterium
GGTGGGCGGGAGGCGTCAGTCATTGGTCAGCGGTGTTGCGCACAAGGGGGGGCGGGCAATATCATCCCCGCCTCATGCGCGCGGAGGTCGTCCTCGACGGACCTCATCGCGGCTCATCTGCTGTCACGCCCCTCGATCCCGGCGCAGTCATGGTCTTCTCGAACCGCTCCCCCTCTCTGACCTCACTGCTGGCTCTTGGACTGGCTGGGGCACTCACGCTGTCCGCGGCCGTGGCATCAAAGCCCGCCTTCGCCCAGGACGACGACTTCAATTTCTTGGACGAGGACTACGACGAAGACGCCGATGTGCCGGAAGACCAGGCCACTGATCAAGATGCGGCGCCCGCCCAGGACCAGGCGGATGACCCGGACGCGAACAAGGACGCGAACAAGGACGCGAACAAGGACAATGACTCGGACGAGCTGGGCTTTGACGCGACCCCGACGCAAGAAGAGGACAACTTCGACTTCACCGCCCCCGACGATGACGATGACCTCGACAGCCTGGACCTGAACATGGAGGGCGTCGACGACGCCGGGATCTACAAGTCCAAGCAGCATGATGTCGAGGGCTTGCAGCCGGACGACGAAGCCATCGAGTGGGAACGCTACCTGCGCCAGTACCCGAATTCCCAGTTCAAGTCGCGCATCGAGTCTCGGATCAGCGTGCTGACGGACAAGATGTACGACTCCCGCATCCAGACCGCAGAAGTGGTCGAGCAGGCGGGCCTGGCCGAGATCTATTTCGCGCAGCCCTTCACCCTCGAGAACATCGATCCCCGGAAGAGACTTCGCGCTGGCGTGGAATTCGGCCTGCCGGGCTACCTGGCTCCGACGCTGGACTTCGAGTGGGCTTTCGTGCGCAACTTCTCAGTCCATGCCGGGCTGCGCGGTCGCTACGGCGGCACCAGCTTCGAGACCGGCGCGCGCTGGGCGATCATCAAGTCGGCGCGTACGAACACGCTGCTGACCGCCATCGGCGATGTGCGTGTGAACATGGACCCGACCTTTGTGGGGCTGCGCCCGCAGTTGGCCTTCGGGCAGCGCATCATGCTGGGCGACACCGCGGTGGACGCTCAGATCCAGGGCGGCACCGAGCTGGTGACCGCGGGGATCTTCTCGCCCCGTCTGGTCGGCGGGGCCGATGTGTCCATCGCACCCAGCACCACGGTCCGCTTCTTTTTTGAGACCCAGACCTATATGAAGGACCTGGGTTGGGATCAGGGCGGCAGCTTTCGCTTCAACGTCGTCAGCTTCGGCGTGAAGTTCCAAGAACGCGGCAAGGGCAGGAAGAGCCGCTTCGAAGCAGGCGGTGGTGCCATCGCGCCCTATGCCGGCAACTACTGGAGCTATCACAGCGGGGCCATCGGCCTGGATCTCGACTACTTCATGTAGGTGCCAGGGTTCTCAGGCTCGCAAGGCCAGCAGGCGCGGCTCGGTGTACTCGGCGATGGCATAGCGCACGCCCTCGCGGCCCAGTCCGCTGTCCTTGACGCCGCCGTAGGGCATCTGGTCGACGCGGAAGGTGGGCACGTCGTCATGGATGAGGCCGCCCACCTCCAGCTTGCGGTACAGCGCCATCAGGACCTGGATGTCGCGGGTAAAGACGCCCGCTTGCAGGCCGAAGCGCCCCGCGTTGGCCAGGGCCGCGGCTTGGTCCACGGTGTCGTAGGGCGCCAGGACGATGCCGGGGCCGAACAGCTCGCGCTGGACCAGGGCTTGGTCGGGGGGGACCTGGTCCAGCAGGACTGGGCGCAGCAGCCGTGGGCCCTGCCGTCCTCCGCCCGCGACGACCCGACCACCGGCCTGGACCGCATCGTCGAGCCAGGCTTGGACGCGGTCCGCGGCGCCCTGGTCGATGAGCGGCCCGCTGACGGTGTCCTCGCGGTTGGGATCGCCGAAGCTCAGCGCGTCGGTGGCTGTGGCCAGGCGCCCGCACAGATCTTCGTAGATGTCTCGATGAGCCAGGACCCGCTGGACCGAGATGCAGACCTGTCCCGCGAAGGCGAAGCCGCCAAAGCTGATGCGCGCCGCCGCCAGATCGAGGTCGGCGTCGCGGTGGATGATCACGGGAGCGGCGCCGCCCAGCTCCAGCATGACGCGCTTCTTCCCAGCCAGGGCCTTGAGTTTCCAGCCGACGGTGTCGCTGCCGGTGAAGGAGAGCGCGGCGGGGCGTGGGTCCTGCACCAGGTTCTGGGCCCGCTGATCGTCGACCAGCAGGACGTGTCCGGCGGAGGCAGGCCAGCCGGCGGAGATCGCCAGCTTGGCCAGGAGCAGGGCGCAGGTCGGGGCCTGGAGAGGCGGCTTGATGATCCACGGGCAGCCGGCCGCCATGGCCGGTGCGACCTTGTGTGCGACCAGATTGAGCGGGAAGTTGAAGGGCGAGATGCCCACCACCAGCCCAACGGGGAAGCGCTGGACCAGGCCGGTGCGACCCTCTCCAGCCGGGACCGCGTCGAGGGCGACTAGCTCGCCGGCCGGTCGGCGGGCCTCGCCAGCGGCAAAGCGCAGGGTGGTGACGCACCGAGCGAGCTCGCCACGCGCGAAGGTCACCGGCTTGCCGACCTCGGCGACCATGGCGCGGACAAATTCATCGCCGTGGGCGGCGACCGCCTCTGCCAAGGCGTCAAGGATCTCGGCCCGGCGGTAGGGGGGCAGGGCGGCGGTCGAGGCGCGGGCCTGGTGGGCGGTTTCTAGCGCCTGTTCGACGACAGCATCGCCCGAGAGCACCACTTCGAGCTGGGGCTTGCCGGACCATGGATCGACCGCGCTGTAGCGGCCCACACCGGTGTTGTCTGAGCGCCCACAGACCAGACTTCGGCGTCGCATCGCAACTCCTCGAACACGCATGTCGCGGACCCCTGCGGCGGGGTAGGCTGCGTCCCCCCGAGGTGTACCATGCTGGAAATGGCGGCGCTGACCTTCGACCGAAGCCGCGAGACCTGGGCGGACAGCACCGGCCTGGTGAAGGAGATAGTGCCGAAGCCGCGCCTGGACGAACCCCAGGGGCTCGACCGCAGCAACGTCATCATCCAGGTCATGTACGCCGGCTTCTGCGGCAGCGACCGCGGCATCTGGTGGCGCAAGGCCTTTGGCGATATGATCCTGGGCAGCCTGGACGAGGAAGGGCGGGACAAGCGCATTGTGGGACACGAACTCCTCGGCCGGATCGTCGCGGTGGGCGATCGTGTGGGCGAGAAGTACGGCTACGGCCCCGGTGATGTGGTCAGCACCGAGAGCCACATCATCTGTGGCACCTGCTTCCAGTGCCGGGTCGGGGACACGCACGTCTGCGCCCGCAACCAAATCATCGGGATCAGCACCGACGGCTGCTTCGCCGAGTACGTCAAGCTGCCGGCCAAGGCGCTCTGGCCGACCGATCTCTCCAGGATCCGCCCCGAGGTCGCCGCGGTCCAGGAGCCCTTTGGCAACGCGGTTCACGCCTGCCAGGCGACCGAGCTCCGCGGCAAGCGGGTGGCGGTCGTGGGTTGCGGCACCATCGGGCTCTTCGCCATCCTGGTGGCCCGTGGCATGGGCGCGTCCCAGATCATCGGGGTCGAGGTCGATCCGCACCACGCCGCCCTGGCTCGACAGCTCGGGGCCGACGAAGTGCTCAGCCCCGCGACGCCCGACCCCGACCGTCCCTGGGAGTCCGACCCGGACCTGGTGGCTCGCATCCAAGCCCTGACCGAAGGTGCGGGCGTGGACGTGGCCATGGAGATGTCGGGCTTCAACTCGGCCCTCAACAACGCCGTCAAGATGACGCGCCGGGGCGGTCATGTCGTGATCTTCGGCATCAAGAACGGCGACGCCCGCATTCAGGACATGCACCAGATCGTGATGAACGGCTTGCAACTCCACGCGGTGGTGGGGCGGCAGATCTTCGGCACCTGGGAGCTGGTGCGCAGCCTGCTGGAGCACCGTGGAAACGGCATCCAGGACGCCATCTTCGACGTGATCCTGGCCGGCGGGCGAGACACCATCGTCGACTTCGCGGACTGGGACCGAGACGACTTCGAGCGGCGGATCCAGGCCCACCCCAAGGTGGTGCTACGATTCGCCGGCCACTGACACCCCTGTGGGGGTGCTTGCCCAGGGGATCGCGATGTACGGCAGCGTCAAGACCAAGCTCCAGGAAGAACTCGCAGCCATCGAAGAAGCGGGACTCTTCAAGGCCGAACGGGTGATCAGCTCGCCCCAGGCGGCCCAGATCCGGGTGCAGTCGGGTCAACAGGTGTTGAACTTCTGCGCCAACAACTACCTGGGCCTGGCCGCCAGCCCCAGGCTGATCGACGCGGCCAAGCGGGCCCTGGACCGGTACGGCCTGGGCATGTCCAGCGTGCGCTTCATCTGCGGTACGCAGGACCAGCACTTGAAGCTGGAACACGACATCGCGGTCTTTCTGGGCACGCAGGACACCATCCTCTACAGCAGTTGCTTTGACGCCAACGGCGGGCTCTTCGAGACCCTGCTGGGGCCCGATGACGCGATCATCAGCGACGCCCTCAACCACGCCTCGATCATCGACGGGGTGCGGCTGTGCAAGGCCAAGCGCTACCGCTACGATCACATGGATATGGGCGACCTGGAGACCCAACTTCAGGCGGCGCGGGCGGCGGGTGCGGGCCGGACCATGATCTCCACCGACGGCGTGTTCAGCATGGACGGGGACATCGCGCCCCTGGCCGGGATCTGCGAACTCGCGGACCGCTACGGCGCCTTGGTTCACGTGGACGACAGCCACGCGACGGGCTTCGTGGGGCGCACCGGGCGTGGCAGCATCGAGCACTGTGGCGTGATGGGGCGGGTCGACGTGATCACCAGCACCCTGGGCAAGGCCCTGGGCGGTGCCAGCGGTGGCTTCACGTCGGGGCGCGCCGAGATCGTGGCCATGTTGCGCCAGCGCAGTCGGCCCTACTTGTTC
>JAADHA010000030.1 GCA_013152105.1 Oligoflexia bacterium
GGGCTCGCGGTGGGCTCGGCTTGGCCCTTCCGCGCCGCTGGACCCGACCTGCTGCGCGGGCTCTCGACCTACACCGAACACTGGTCCTTCAACGCCAGCGGCTTCGCGATCTTGTCCTGGCTGCTGCCTCTGGACTCAAGCGCTGTCCGCGCGGTGGCCATCGGGATCGGCGTGTTGGTCTCGCTCGCGGCCTGGTGGCGCCTGCGCGACCCGGCGCGCGTCGCCCTGTGGATCGGTGGGGCCTTCGTGTTGCTCTCGCCGACGGTCCACCCCTGGTACCTGCTGTGGGTGTGGGTGCCGGCTCTGGTCTGCGGGGTGCGCTCCTGGACCGTGCTCGTCGTCCTGGCCCCGCTGTCCTATGCCGCCCTGGCCAGCTACGATCCCCTCACCAGCACCTGGGAGGAACCCGCATGGCCGGTCTGGGCCCAGTACCTGCCCCTGGCAGCAGCGGCGCTCACCGAGTCGCTGTGGCACCTGATCCGGCCGGGGCCCTGGGCGGTCTCCAGGGTGAAGCGGCCTCCTTCCTCGCGAAGCTGAGCAGCAGGCAGGTCCTCGCCGTCTGCGTTCCCGACCTGACTCGGCCCCTCGACCCTCGACCGGCGCTGCACGCGCTGGCTGCTTGGACCCGGGCGCGGCTGCGCGTAGTGGTGGGCCTGGGCCTGCACCGCCCCATGAGCTCGGCCGAGCTGTCCTCGCTCTTGCCCTTCGATGCGGTCCAGTCCGACCCCGACGACGCGGTGTCCTATGGCCAGGCTGATGGTGTCCCTGGCTGGCTGACTCGGGCCGTGACACAGGCCGATGCCGTCGCGATGGTGGGCATCGCCGAGCTGCACCAGTACGCCGGGGTCTCCGGGGGCTACAAGGCGGCCGTCGTGGGTTGCGGCGGGCGCGCGACCATCGCCGCGCTGCACGACCGGTGCCGTGTGATGGACCCCGCGGTGCGCCTGGGCGAGGTGCAGGGCAACCCCTTTCGTGGCGTGATCGACGCGCTCGGCCGGCAGCTCGGCCGGCAACTCGGCCCCTGCCTGGCCCTCAACTTCGTGCCATCCACCGGCCAGTGGCTGGCTGGGCCTCCGGCGGCCGTCACCCGCGCCGCGGTCGATCTGCTGGACCCGTGGCTGCTCGTGCCTCGACCCTACGCGGGCGTCGTCCTGCGCGTGCCGCCGGTCAAGGCGTCCAGCTTGTACCAGGCCAGTCGGGCCGCCACCTACCTCTCGCAGTCGCCCCGGCCGCCCCTGCTGCCGGACGCCACGCTGGTCCTGGACGCGGCCTGTCCCGAGGGCCTGGGCAGCGAGGCTGGTTTCGTCGCCGCCCTGTCGGGCTGCTCGCCGCCCTGGCGGGCCCTGCTGGATGGTCCCGCGCCGACCGGTGCTGGTGCCCAGCGGGCCGTCATGCTGGCCCTGCTCGCGACGCGGTATCGCCTGGCTGTGCGCAACTGTGTGGCCCCCGATGCCCTGCGCGCCGTCGGTATCGACGCGTCAGGCGACCCGCCCCCCAGCGGCGCTGGCTGGCTGGATGTCCCTCGGCCTTTTGCCCGGGTGCCGCAGCTTCGGTCCGAGTTCTGACAGGGCTTGGGTCAGGCTGGCCGCACCGACGTAGGCGAAACCGAAGCCAAACAGCAGCATGAAGGGCAAGCTGGACCAGAAGCCCTGCCACAGGCACCAGACGATGGCCACGGCGTAGTACAGGGCCAGTGAGAGTTCGACCACCGGCGTCCAGCCGATCGCCAGGCGGTCGCTGTGGGTCGGCTGGTCGCCGGCCTTGGGGGTTCGCAAAAAGGTCACGTCGGTGCCGAAGATGCCCTCGACCACGGCGCGGGTCTGGTTCACGGCCATGCCGATGCCCAGGGACATGGTCAGCGGGATGCGCCACAGGCGGGTCAGCCAGCGGCCGGGGTGGGCGTCGTGTTCAGCGAGCGCGTAGAAGATCGCCACTGAACAGGTCGCCATGATGAAGGTCGGCAGGTCGAAGAACAGCACCTGGCTGAGGTCACCGTGACCGCGCGCCGCCACCGCCAGCGGGAGCAGGACGCCCAACAGCAGCACCAGGGGGTAGGCCAGGTTGCTGGTCAGGTGGATCGTGGCTTCGAGCTTGACGCGCCAGGGCTGGGTGCTGTGGAGGATGCGAGGCAGCAGCTTGCGAGCGGTCTGCATGGTGCCCTTGGCCCAGCGGTGTTGCTGGAGCTTGAAGGCCCGCATGTCGGCCGGGAGTTCAGCGGGCACCACGTCGTCGCGGAGAAAGACGAACTGCCAGCCCTGGAGCTGCGCCCGGTAGGACAGGTCGAGGTCTTCGGTCAGGGTGTCGTGCTGCCACCCGCCGGCGTCGACGATGCAGTCCTTGCGCCAGATTCCGGCCGTGCCGTTGAAGTTGAAGAAGCGCCCGCTTCGGTGGCGCGCGGTGTGCTCCACCACGAAGTGCCCGTCGAGCAGGACGGCCGAGAGTCGGGTGAGCAGGTTGGCCTGTTCGTTGAGGTGGCCCCAGCGGGCCTGGACCATGCCGATCTGGTGGGGTCCGGGTCCAAAGCCGTCGAAGTACGGCACCGCCCTTCGCAGGAATTGGGGGGGAGGCACGAAGTCGGCGTCAAACACCGCCAGGAGCTGCCCCTTGGCGCAGCGAGCGCCCGCTTCGAGCGCGCCGGCCTTGTAGCCAGTGCGGTCGGTGCGATGGATCACCGTGATGTCGATGCCACGGGCTCGCCATTTCGACGCGAGGGCCCGGGCGAGATCGGTGGTTGCGTCCAGGCTGTCGTCGAGGACCTGGACTTCGAGGCGTTGTGCGGGCCAGTCCAGCCTGCACGCGGCATCGACCAGCCGTTCCACGACGTTGCGCTCGTTGAAGATCGGGAGCTGGACCGTGACATGCGGAAGCTGGGCGAGGTCTCGGGGCGAGGGTGGGTGATCGCGCCAGCGACGGTAGAGCCGGGCGATATACAGGCGGTGGAGGCCATAGGCGCTCAACACGGCGATGACGCCGAGGTAGGCGGTGACGATGGCGAGCGCAGGAAGGGTCATGAGATCAGCTTCATCTCGATGGGGGCGCCGAGGTCTAACGGTCGGCAGTGCTGGATGCCGCCCGGAGCTCTTTGGTGCAGCGTGGGCGGGTGCCTTGCCTGGGCTGGTGTCGCCCGCTCGGTCGCCTCGTGGGCGCTGATCCCGTGCGGGTCGCCATGCTGGGCCTGCGGGCTCCGTGGGGTCCAGAGGGCGGCGTCGATGGAGGGGTCGAGCGCGTGGTCGCCGAGCTTGCGCCGCGGCTGGCGGCGCGGGGCTGCCAGGTCACGGTCTACTGCCGGCGGCGCTACAACGCCCTGGGACCTGGTCCGCATCGCGGGGTCGAGCTGGTCGATGTCGGCACCGTCTACACCAAGCACCTCGAGGCATTCGTCCACACCGCCGTGGCCATGCCCGCGGCGGTACGTCGCGCCGACCTGGTCCACATCCACGCCATGGGCCCCGCGCTGTTCTCGTGGATGCCGCGGCTGGTGGGCCGGACCACCGTCGTGACGATTCACGGCTTGGACTGGCAGCGGGTGAAGTGGGGCCCAGGGGCGCGTGCCGCGTTGCGCCTGGGAGAGCACGCGGCGGCGACCTTTCCGCACGGGCTGATCACCGTCAGCCGGGACCTGGCCGAGCACTTCCGTGCCAGCTACGGCGTCGACGCCACCTGGATCCCCAACGGGGTCGCGCCCATCCCCGCCGTGCCGCTGGCCGAGTCGCGGCAGCCGGGCCTGGTGTCGGGGCGCTTCTTGTTGCTGTTGGGTCGGCTGGTCCCCGAGAAGGGTGTCGAGGGCCTGCTCGCCGCCTATGGCGAGGCCGCCATCCCAGACCCGCTGCTGGTCGTGGGCGGCAGCGCCTACACCGATCAGCACGTCGCCCACCTGCACCGGATCGCGCCGCCCGGCGTGCGCTTCACCGGCCCCTTGCACGGTCGGCCGCGCGATGCCCTCTTGACCCATGCGCGGGCGCTGATCCTTCCCAGCCTGGTGGAGGGCTTTCCGCTGACCCCGCTAGAATCCCTGTCCGCCGGGAGACCCGTGTTGCTCAGCGACATTGCGCCGCACCGCGAGCTCTTGGCGGGCGTCTGCGCGGGCTGGCTGGTGGCACCAGACCAAGCCGCCTGGGTGGCCGCCCTGCAGCGCCTGGTCAGCCAGTCGGACGGGACGCTGTCAGCCATGGGATCCGCCGGCCGGGAGCACGTGCGGGCGCACTATTCCTGGGACGAGATCGCCGATCGGACCCTGGATGCGTACCGAAGGGCTGCCGGGCGTGCTCGGTCAGCAGGATGGCGGATTGAGCGCGCGGGGTGGGGGTGCCGTAGCCCTCGTCCAGCGTCGCGGGACTCCCGCCCGCGATAAACTCCGCCCGCAAGCTCCGGGGACGCCGTGCGCTACCTCCTCCTTCTCGCGCTGCTGCTGTCGCTTCCCGCCGCCGTGGTGAAGCCGCTCTTGAACCAGCAGGCGACGCGGGAGGCGATCTTGAAGTCGGCGACGCAGGCGGCGTCACGGGTGCAGTCGGGCGGCATATTTTGGCTGGTCTACATCGGGCACGGCGCGCCAGCACGTTCTGGAAAAGAGGGTCTGCTTGTGGGTGTGGACGCACAGCAGACGGCGGACAGCCTTCAGGCGCGCGGCCTGTCGCAGCGGGAGCTGTTGTCGGCCATCGAGTCGGCGCTAGCGCCGGATGCGCGTGCGGTGCTTGTGCTGGATGCGTGCTTTTCGGGCAAGACCTCGTCGGGGGACCTGGCGCCGGGGCTGGCGCCGCTGAACCCTGTCTCTGCGCGGGTGTCGTCGACGCGGACCACGGTGCTGACGGTGCGCAGCAGCGGGGGGGATGGTCTCTCGGGTTCGGACATCCAGGCGCTTCTCGCGGCCAAGCGTCGCCGCGAGGCAGCGGAAGCAGAGGAAGCTGCGCTGAAG
>JAADHA010000473.1 GCA_013152105.1 Oligoflexia bacterium
CGTCAGGAAGCCCGATCACGGCGGCCTCGGCGACCCCCGGCGCCTGGCACAGGACGGCCTCGACTTCGAGGGGATGGACATTGAAGCCGCCGCTGATCACCAGGTCCTTGATGCGACCCACGATCCGGAAGTAGCCGTCGGCGTCCACGGTGCCCAGGTCTCCGGTCTTCATCCAGCCATCGCCCAGGGCCTGGGCGGTCTGTTCAGGTTGGCCAAGGTAGCCAGAGGTGACGCTGGCCCCGCGAATGCGGATCTCACCGATCTGCCCCGGGGGGCAGACGCTGCCGCTTTGGGGGTCGACGATCCGCGCGTCAACGCCGGGCAGGGGCATGCCGACCGTGCCCGCCCGCTGGCCGCCATCCACAGGGTTGGACAACACGATGCCGACCTCGGTCATGCCGTAGCGCTCGACGATGGTGTGGCAATATCGCGCGGCGAAGTCCGCGTGGTCGGCGGCGGGAAGGGCTGCCGAGCCAGATGTGAACAGTCTCATGTGCGACAGATCGGGGTCAGGACAGTCATCGGTCGCAGGGATCAGGCAGAGCATGCGGTGGTAGAAGGTCGGCACGCCCATGAAGACCGTGCAGCGCTCGCGTGCCAGGGTGGACAGCGCGCCCGCGGCGTCGAAGTGGCTCATCCAGGTGGTCCGGGCCCCGGCCCATAGGGCGCCGTACTGGGCGACGAACAAGCCGTGGATGTGAAACAGGGGCAGGGCGTGGAGCAGGTGGTCTTTGGGTCCCCACTGCCAGGCCTGGTGCAGGGCCTGGATGGTCGCCAGCAGGTTGCGGTGGCTCAGCATCGCGCCCTTGGGGCGGCCGGTTGTGCCCGATGTGTACATCAGGCAGGCCAGCGCGTTGTCGTCGGGCTCGGGCAGATCATCGAGGGGCGTGGCGGCGTCCAGGGCGGCCCGGACATCGTCGACCGCCAGCAGCTCGCCGCCTGTGTCCCGGGCGGCGTCGGGGTCCATCAGGACCGTGAGGCGGGCTTCGGCGTCGTCCAGGAAGTAGCGCAGCTCGGGCGGGGTGTAGTGGTCGTTGAGGGTGAGCGACACTGCCCCCAGGGCCAGCGCACCCAGGTGCAACTCCAAGAAGGCCAGGCTGCGCGGGAGTTGGAGCGCGATCACATCGCCAGGACGCAGGCCGAAGCTGTGGAGCAAGCCGGCGGCCCGGCGGGCCCCCCGGTCGAGCCGTGCGTAGCTGATCCCGCCCAGGGGCAGGTCGTAGATGTCCCCATCCCCTGCCAGGGCGATGCGGCCCCAGGCGGACTGTCCGCGGTCCGTCGGGTTCGTCCACCGTTGTTCCAGCTTGTGAAACAGGCCCATGGCAGATCCTTAGAAGAAGTCGGAGATCAACTCGCGGATGGCAGCCTGCATATCGGGATCGTCGGTCAGGGTGCGCGCGAAAGCAGCGTCGCAGGCTTCGGTCGCCGGGCAGCCCAGGCCCATCAGGCGGGCGGCGTGTACCAGCAAGCGGGTGCTGACGCCCTCTTCCAAGCCGCGGTCGGTGAGGTTGCGGACCTTTTGCCCCAGCTTGACCAGCTTGCGCGCGGTCTCGGCGTCCACGCCTGCCTCTTCAGCGACGATCTTGCGCTCCAGTTCGGGCGGCGGGCAGCCGAAGTTCAGGCTGACAAAGCGCTGGCGGGTGCTTTGTTTGAGTTCCTTGAGGACCGACTGGTACCCAGGGTTGTAGCTGACGACCAGCATGAATTCTGCCGGCGCCTTGAGCACGTGGGCCAGCTTGTCGATGGTCAGCCCCCGCCGATGATCGGTGAGTGGGTGGATGACCACCATCGTGTCCTTGCGGGCTTCGACGATCTCGTCGAGGTACAGGATCGCGCCGTGTCGCACCGCGGTCGTCATGGGCCCGTCCACCCAGACCGCTTCGTCCCCCTGGATCAGGTAGCGCCCAATCAGGTCGCTGGCCGTCAGGTCTTCGTGACAGGCGACGGTGACCAGGGGACGGCCCAGCTTGTGGGCCATCCACGCGACGAAGCGGGTCTTGCCGCAGCCGGTCGGCCCCTTGAGGATGACGGGGATTCGGGCCTGCCAGGCCTGCTTGAACAGCTCGGCTTCACCGGCGACAGGCAGATAGAAAGGTGCCGGATCGACCAGGAAGTCTTCGACAGGTGGGGTCAGGACACGCATCCGGTCTCCAGGCAGGCTCGTACCAGGCAGGCGCCTTCGGCTAACCCACGCGGCCAGCCTGCCACTGGTTAGGCTCTCGCCCATGAGCCACGCAGACACTCTCAACGCGACCCTCGGTCGGCACCACCCGGCGGCGCGGGCCTGTCTGTCGGCTGTCGGGCAGCGACTCTTCTTTCCCCGTGGGATTCCCGCGCAGTCGGCAGATGCCAGGGACTGTGCCATCAACGCCACGATTGGCCAGGTCACCGACGGACGAGGTGGGTCCTTGGCCCTGCCGGCGATCGCCGCGGGGCTTGCGGGTCTGGATATCGACGACGCCACCCTCTACGCACCCCCGGGTGGTCGTGCGGACCTTCGCCTGCTCTGGGCCGGACGCGCCGGACGCGCTTGGTGTCCCGACCCCGGCGATGTTGCCGGTCGTGACGGCGGGGCTGACCCATGGCATCGCCTTGGTCTCGATGCTCTTCGTGGATCCGGGCACGCCGGTGCTCATGCCCAACCCCTGCTGGGGCAACTACGCCGCCATCTTCGGGCGCGTCCAGGGCGCGGACCTGCGCGCCTGGCGCCTGCTTCGAGCCCAGCGCGGGCCCCAGGGTTGGCTGGACATCGACGCCCTCGCGACTGCCCTGGGCCGGCTCAGCCGTCCCTCCCTGCTGGTCCTCAACTTTCCCAGCAACCCCTTGGGCTACTCCCCCACGCCAGCCGAGGTGGACCGCCTGATCGACTGCATCTCGAACACGCCAGTGCCGCTGGTGGTCGTGTGTGACGACGCCTACCAGGGCATGTCGTGGGAACCCGAGATCTACCCCCACAGCCTCTTCCACCGCCTGGCTGCCTTGCCCGCGGACCGAGTCCTGGCGGTGAAGATCGATGGTGCCACCAAAGAACTCTTCTACTTCGGAGGCCGGGTCGGCTTCTTGACCTGTGGCGCCGCTGGATCCGCCGCCCTGGTGCTGGAAGAGAAGACCCGCGCCGCCGCGCGCGCCAGCATCTCCTCGGCCAGCGCCACCGCCCAGGCCGTGCTGGCCCAAGCCCTTCGCGACCCGGACCTTCCCGCCCAGCAGAATCAGGTCCGCGGCCGCCTGCGCGATCGCTACCGAATCCTCAAGCGCTGCATGCAGGATGCGGGACTCGTGGCGCGCCCATTCAACAGCGGCATGTTCGCTGTCATCGACGTCCCCGGTGACCCCGAGACCTTGCGCCAGGCGCTGCTGGCCGACGGGATTGGCGTCGTCTCCCTGTCAGAGATCGGCGCCCTCCGGTTGTCCTATGGCAGCCTGGCTTCGGCCGATATTCCCCCCTTGGTCCAGTCGATCGCGCGCCACCTGCGCGGCGTCCTGGTGGAGTCCACGTGATCGCCCTGTTGTTGTTGGCAGCCTGCCCGCCCGCGAACCGAGCCTGGCGCGGGCCTAGCGACACCGGCCTGGCCGGACCCACCGTGTCCTGGAGCTGGCCCGAAGAGGACGCCGTGCTGGCGACCGGCACGGACCTGACGCTGCAAGTGGTGGTGGCCGAGCCCGACGGCGCGCTCAGTGATCTGGAGATCTCGCTCACCCTGGACAACCAACTCGCCACGCCCACCGTGGCGGCGGACGGCACGGTCAGCCTGCCCCTGGTGGTGCAGGCCGGCGAACAAGTCGCGTCCATCTCGGTGACCGACCCCGATGGCCTGACTGCCCAGGCGGACCGGCACTGGACTGGGAACAGCAGCCCGACGGTCGCCATCACGCAGCCCCTGGATGGCAGCACGAACACCACTGGCAAGTCCTGGTCGCTGGTGGTGGAGACCACGGACACCGACGGTGGCATCGACGGCAGCTACCTGTCCGTGACCTTCGACGGTGCAGAGGTCTCCCGCACATCACCCTGGGAGCCCAGCCAGGGACCGCTGGAGCTGCCGATGTCGCCGCTGTCTTCCGGCGCCCACACCATCGGCGCCGAGACCAGCGACGGGGTCAGCATGGCCGCGGCATGGATCACCGTCTACGGCAACTGAGCTCGCGTGGTGGCACCCAGGGGCCATGTCCGCTACCATCCCGCGTCCGCCGGACCACCTCGGGAGTCCTGATGCATCCTACAAAGCTGTCGTCCACCAAGCTGTCTCTGCCCAAGGTGCTTGGCGTGCTGGCCCTGTTCAGCGCGGGTACCCTCATCACCGGCTGCGAGATCGCTCCGAGCTATGTCAGCAGCGCCGATGTCGACGACGCCCTGGCCCGCAAGCAGTACAAGACCATGTGCGTCGGCTTGTCCATGAAGGATGACGACGTTCGGCGCTACACCACCGAACGCTTCGAGACCATCGCCGACTTCAACCCGCCAGATCCCAAGGGTGTCGAGGCAGGTCGCGCCTGTGTGTGTGAGCACATTCTCGACAAGCAGGGCCGGATCGATCTGTCGATTGCCCGGGGTTTGAAGTCGACGGACAGGGACGACATGGTGCAGTGCCTGGTCGATGCCATCGCCGACCCGGCGGTGCCCCATCGGGCGGACGCGGTCCAGGCCCTCAGCCGCACAGCCGCCAAGACCGGGCGCGACGCCCTGGCGAAGCTGGCCCAGGACGACGCCGACGCGGCAATCCGCCTGGTCGCGACCAAGGCGATCGCCGGCAATTCCCACTACCAGGACGTCCTGCTCAAGCTGGCTACCACTGACGCCGACGACGAGATCCGCGGCGCCGCGATTGCCGGCCTCGCGCGGCTGAAGGGCGAAGCGGTCACCGCGGCCCTGCACAAGCTGGCGACCGATGACAAGGCGGGCTCGGTTCGCGGCGCCGCTCTCCAAGCCCTCAAGACGGCCAGGGCCGAGGGCATCGACGACATGCTCTGCAAGGCCATGATGGACGACCCCTCGCCCGATGTCCGCGTCCGGGCTGTCATGGCCTTCCGCGGGACCAAGCGCGACAGCATCATCACCTGTCTGCGCAACCGGGCCTTGACCAAGGAAGACGACAGCGGTGTGCGGGACGCGGTGTTGACCGTGCTCAAGTCCTCACCCAGCCAGAAAGCGGCCGATGTCCTGTGTGACGCCATCCCCTTTTGGATGCGCAGCTACGTGATCGACGATCTGCCGGACAAGATCCCTGGCACCGACATCGCCAAGGCCCAGAACGACCGCGACTGGGAGAACAGCTTCACGTGTATGCAGAAGGCCTACCGCAGCAGCCGCGGCTACTCCTGCTACGCGAAGATGTACACCGCGTGGTGGTTCAGGCAGGTGGGCGGCACCGCCTATGTTCCAAAGTGCCCGAAGTACGAAGAATGAGCCTGCCCGCTGCGGGCTCTTCAAGCTATCTGGCCCAGGCACGGACGCCCCGTGCGCCCATCGTCACGCAAGAGGACAGTTCTCATGGGTTCCCTGATTGAAGTCATCAAGGACGACGCCAAGCGTCGCGTCATCGTCGACGACTGCGTCGCCCTCATTGATGCCGAGGTCGCTGACAAGTCAGGCTTCTCCGGTGCTGGTATCAAGCTGGGCTATCGCACCGTCAAGGGCCTCAAGCCGGGGATGATCCCCATGGCGATGAACCACCTGCTCGACGACTTCGCCGTCAAGGTTGACCCCTACTGGCAAGACTGCCAGACCCAGGGGGCCGACCCGCGGGCCTTCTTCACCCAACATCGGTCCCGGATCGCGGACAGCCTGCTGTCGATTACGGACCAGCGGGCCGACAAGAGCCGGCACAAGATCCTGGTGAAGACCTACAAGAAGCTTCGACCCAGCGCCATCCTGCACATCGGTGCCGCGATGCCGCGCTTCGCTGAGTTGGTCGCAAAGCACGCTTCCTGAGCTGGACCGCTAGGGATTGGTGGACAGCGACGCCGACCAGGTCACGACGCCGATATCTCCGCCCAGGTCCCGGCTGCCGGTGAAGAGCGCTGTGACGCTGCCATCGGCGTTGACGGTGCCGGTCCAGGGGTCGCTGTAGCTGTCGACCACGACCGTGCCGCTCAGCGTGCTGCCCATGGTCGCGCCGGACCAGACGATGCGCAGGGGCGGCTTGTCGGGGTTGGCCTGGCTCTGGCAAGAGGCGGCCAGGTACAGGGTGCCGTTGTTCGCGCTGCCTTCGACGGTGCCTGAACAGTGGTCGGTCCGACCGTAGCGCGACGACGTGGCGTCGACCTGGAAGGAGCCGGACTTGGGGCCGTCGGGGAGCAGGGTGGCGGTGGAGCCGCCGCCGGTGCCGGACTCGTTGACCAAGGACATATAGTAGTCCCAGTCCCACCCGTCCCCGGGGTCGGTGTGACAGCTCGCGCCGCCGCCGCTGCTGTTGGAGCAGCCAGGGACTTCGAAGTGGCCGATGATGTGGCTGCGGTCCTTGGGGATTCCGTAGCGGTCGGCGATGTCGCGGACCAAGGCGGCGCTGTTGCGGTACATCGTATCGGTGTACCAGGTACCGGGGTCCGAGGTGTAGCCTTCGTGCTCGATGCCGATGCTGTTCTGGTTGGTCGTCCAGTCCCCGGCATGCCAGGCGATGTCTTCCTCGTCCACCATCTGGGTGATCTCGCCATCGCTGCTGCGCACGACGTAGTGGGCGCTGGCCCCTGCCGCGCTGTTCTGGAACCAGTTGATGGTGCCGGAGTAGCTGCCCTCGGCCGTGTGGATGACGATGGTCGTCAGGCTGGTGCGGCTGCTGTCGGTGTAGTTGCTGGTGCTGGCCGGGACGTAGTCACTGATCAAGCTGCTGCCGCTGACGGGCTGCCATGTGGTGCGCCAGGCCAGTTCATGGGGGCGGACTTCCAGCCAGTCCCCGGTCGAGGCCTGGGCCATGAAGCCCCACTGCATCAGATCGTAGACCTGGTCCGCGAAGCCGTCAGCGACGGAGTCTTCAGCGGATCCGGAGTACTCCGCCACCAGGGGATACCACTCGTCCAGCTCGTCGATGGGGCTGCCGTCGGCGGCCGTGGACTGGTCGGCCCAGGAACGCAGCAGGGCCGCCGCGGCCCGCACGGACAGGACCGGGTCCAGCATGACATCGTCTGGGTCGCGGCCTAGCAACGTGGCGGCATGGTCCAAGCCGGGCGTCGTCCCGTCCAGGTGCAGGTTCATGATGCCGACGCCGCTGTCGAGGGCTTCGGCCGCTGAGCGGTCGTGCAGCCGGGTCTGGGCGTAGGAGATCGAGACCAGCAGGTCCCGTGGTACGTCGAAGTCGGTCCCGGCCTGATCAAAAGCCACGTCCAGGGCGGTCGCCAG